>CAZYJB010000001.1:0-20899 GCA_964647675.1 uncultured Verrucomicrobiota bacterium
TGCGCTGCAGGGCGAGATGAGCGCGATGGTCGCCAAGCAGATTCAGGAGCCGGGCTGCGGTGGCCGCGTGGCGTCTGGTATCAACCCTGCTGAATCGAGGAAAGGTCCGGGCGCCAGCAGGTGTGCCCGGCAAAAGTTTCATGTCCGTTCCCGTCCATGCGCGGTTTCGGTGTCAGCGTTTCCGGGATGACCTCGGAAGCGCGCACGGCCGCGTCACGCCGTCGATTCCATGAAAGTAGCCGCCTTCCTTCCGGCCAAGGGATCCAGTTCCCGGATGCCCAACAAGAACACCATGCTGCTCGACGGCGAGCCCATGTTCCTCCGGAGCCTCAAGAAACTGGTCTCCTGCCCGTCCATCGACGAGGTCTACCTGGACACCGAATCGCGCGAGATCGAGGACCTGGCCTCGGAGATCCGCTGCACGGTGCTGCGCCGGGACCCGGGTCTGGCGTCGAACGCGACCGATGGCAACCGGCTTTTTCTCAACGAGTGCGAGCACACGGACGCCGAGATCTGCGTCCAGCTTCTGTGCACTTCGCCGTTCGTGAAGCCGGAGACGATCGAGAAGGCGATCAAGATTCTCAAGGAAGACTCGCGTTACGACTCGGTGGTGGCGGTGCGCCGCGAGAAGCAGTACCGGTGGCAGGATGGGCGGCCGACCTACGACCCGCTGCACATTCCCAACAGCGTCGATCTCGAGGACAGCGTCATCGAGAGCATGGGGCTTTACGTGATGCGGCGGAGCGCGGCGCTGGAGACGCGTCGGCGGATCGGGAACAACCCGTACCTGCTCGAGCTCGATCCGCTCGAGACCATCGACGTCAACTGGCCGAAGGACTTTGAACTCGCGCACCTCATCGCAGTGGGCGCGCGGGAACAGGAGCGGCGCCTGTTCCACAACGTGAAGCTGCTGCTCTCGAGCCCGCTGTTGTCGGACGTCATGGACGACCTGGGCGTGAGCGGCGTGCTGTCGAAGGATTTCAAGCTGAACCTGCCCAACTCGAAGATCCTCGGCCGCGCGAAGACGATGCAGATCGACGTGTGTCGCGACGACGAGGACTTCCGCAAGATCTACGACAGCCTCAACCTCTATGATCATGTCGTGTCGAACGACATCGTGGTGGTGGCGAACCACGCGCCCGGCTACGCCTTCTTCGGCGAGTTGAACGCGAATCTCGCGATCCGCGCAGGTGCGGTCGGCGCGATCGTGGACGGCGTGACGCGCGATTCGCGGGAGACCAGCGAGATGGGATTCCCGGTGTTCGCGAAGGGGCATTATTGCCGTGACACGCGGAAGCGTGGCGTGGTGCGTTCGCGCAACAAGACGATCCTGGTGGATGGCATCAACATCCATAAGGACGACCTGATCTTCGGGGACAGCGACGGCATCGCCGTGATCCCGAAGAAGCACGAGGAAGCCATTCTGAAGGAGGCGCTGAGCCGCAAGGAGAACGAGGGTGACATCCTGCTGGCCATCGCGCAGGGCGTGAAGACCAACGAACTGGTGACCAAGTTCGGGCTCTTCTGAGACCAGGTGCCCCGGCCGTGCAGTGCACGGACATGTTTTTCGCTGGCGATGGCACTCGTGTGCGTGGGGCATCGCCGGCGCGACGCGCCGCCCGAACAGGGCGGCGCATTCCTTTTGGAACCCGTCCTACGGCTGGGTCACCAACGGGACCTCCAGGATGGGATACCGGGCGTGGCTGGTGTGAATCACCAGGCGCGCGCCGGACGGAGGCGTTGGGGGCGTCCAACCCGCCGGGAGGCTCACCACCACGATGTGATCGGTGCCCGTGCTCTTTTGGATCTGCGGCTGGGTGAACGCGGGTCCGCCCTCGAGCACGGCACCGGTGACGGCGAAGTCCGGACTTCCATCGCTACACCGCACGAGCACCTGGTGGTGCCGGGTGCTGGTGAGCGTCCCCGCCGGGATCGTCAGGCGCGGAGGAACCACGGACACAGCCCGGTCGACTTCGATGCGCGCTGCCAGCGCGACCGTCTCCGGCCAGCCGGCCGGTACGGGCTTGGCGAAGGAGAGCCGAATCACGGCCTGCTGGCGTCCGGCCCCGAGGGACGGTGTGGTGCCCACCTGCACCTCATAGGTTCTCTGGGCCTCCACCTCGGTCAGGATCGCCTGGAACCCGGGATTCTGGGACCGCACGGATTCGATCCGCACTGGCTCGAGCAGTTCCACTCGCATGACCGCCTGGGTGGAGGAGGAATCGGCGTCCACCTTCCCGAAGTCGAGGGTCTCGGGAGTGATGCGGATCGGTTTCCAGGCGGTGCCCTGGATGCGCAGTTCGCGGGCGGAGTCTCGAGCGTTGCTGTGCAGCATGACGGATTCGTCGAACGGACCTTCCTCGCGTGGGACACTGAACGTGAGCTCCACCTGGGCGCCGGCTCCCGGCGCGACCGGAGTGAGCAGGCCCTTTCCCACCTTGCCGCCGGGCGGCATCCGCGCGCTGGACAGTTGAAGCGTCGCCTGGCCGGTGTTCGTGTAGGGCAGTGCGAAGGTGCGCGTCGTGCCGGCGAAGACGCGGCCCAGTTCGACGACCGGGGTGCCGAGCGTGAGTTCGGGCAGGCGCTTGCGCGAAAGTCCGAAACTCTTCTCCAGCAGCTGGAAGATTTCGCCCGAACCCTCCGGGGCACCGACCACGATCTCACGTCCGACCACGAGCTGGGGGATGTTGCCGCTGCCCGTCTTCGCCTTGTTGGCGGCGGCGATGGCGCGGGACAGTCCGAAGAGATTCGTGGTCCAAGCGCGCTGCGCGGACAGCGCGGGAGCAAGGCGCCCCGCACCGAGTTGCTGATCGAGTGCCGCCCGCACGGCCTCCGGCTTGAGCTGAAGCCGCTCGTGGTAGAGTTCGTCCGCGACCCGTTGCCACACCGCGCGGTCGAGGCGCCAGGTGGCCAGCATGAGTTCCTGAATCGCCAGCGAATCGCCGCCGTGATGGCTGGGCAGCATGAGGAAGGCGAGTTCGGACTCGGCGAACGCCTCCCGCACGTCGCCCAGCAGGCCGTGCGTCGCGCGGCAGAACTTGCAGGTGTAATCGGAGATCATCACGACGAAGTGCGCCGCGTTGGTCGCGCCGAGGATCGGCAGCTCCCAGGGATCGAGTTGGAACTTCCCATCGTGGAGGGCGAGGAAACGGCTGCCGGGGCTGGCCGGTCCTGTATTCGTGGCGGGCGCCGCGACGGCGGTGGCACTGACCGGAGGGTTGCTGGTGGAGGAGAGGGCGGACCCTGCGGGCGCGGTGTTGGTGGGCGCATCCAGGGTGGCGCGGACCGCCCTCGCGTTCGCCGGTTCCGGCCCCAGTGCCTGCACGACCACGAGCCCCGCGAGGGCCGCGGCGCCGAGACCGGCGGCGGCGGGCCAGACTGGCGGGAGCAGGGATTTTGTGGACGAGGCGCCCTTTCGCCGCGCCCCCGCCGATGCGGGTGCGGCGGTATCGCGCCGCCAGGTGAGGAGCATCAGGACCGCGCCGGCGGTGGCGAGCCCATGCGTGGTGCAGCACCAGGGACAGAAGGCCTTCACCACCCAGAGTTGCAGAGCCACGAACCAGGCCGCAGCGCCCGGGATCAGCAGGGCGAGGGCGTGTGCCACGAGCCGGACGCCGCGCTGCGCCGGCTGGAATGGCCGCGCCCCGAAAATGGCGAGCAGCAGGTACGCCGCGGCTCCGAACAATCCGATGGGCACCCCGAAGGCCTTGGACCATTTGCTTCCCAGCACCACGGCGCAGCCTCCCTCGTCACAGCCGGGGACCGAGCCGGCGCGCAACGATTGGACCGCGAGGTAGGTGGAGATCGCCGCGGCCAGCATGAGCAGGACGAGTGCCGCGGGGCGGTAAGCCGGCGCGGAGGGCGGAGGCACGACGGCGGTTGGGACGGACTTGGGCTGAGCCATGGGACGGAACCGGGGAGGGGACGGGATCGACGATCGACATCAGGAAGGGGCGCCTGGGTCCATGGATCAGCGCGCCCGCGCTGCGGCCCGATACTCTTCGAGGGCCTTGGACAGCTGCTCCTTCGCCTTGGGCTCTTCGACCAGCGTGAGGGCCTTCAGCTGCGTGGCGACGGCGGACTCGACCTTGCCGCTCAGGAACTGCGCGCGTGCCAGCGTGTCCTTGACCGAGGCGTCGGTGCCGCCGGTGGTCTTGTCCGCGGCCTCGGCCACCCGGATCGCGAGGTCCAGATCCCGCTTGGTGATGCGCGGATGGGTGAGAATCCCCCAGGCAAAGTTGTTGAGGAGATTCGCGTCCGCGGCGCCGTCCTTGAGAATCCGTTCGCCGAGCGTCCGCGCTCCGTCCGGCTCGGTGGCGGCAGCCGCCAGCTCGAAGTACTTGGGGAGCGAGGCGGCGGCAGCAGAAGCGCGCCGTGCGGCCTCGAGATCGAACTTGCCGGAGACCACCGCCTCGAGCGCGGTGTCGAGGCCCATCATCGGATGGCCCTCCCACACAATGCGTCCCTTGGGATCGACGACGAAGGCGTGCGGAATGCCGGTGGCGCCGAACGCCTCCATGTACGCGCGCGAGGTGGGCGCTCCCGGTGCGTCCGCCGCCACCACGTAATTCATCGCCTCTCCCTGGCGGTCCACGAAGGGCTTCACCTTGCCGGCGTCCTCGTTGCTGATGCCGATGATCGTGACGCCGCGGTCCTTGAACTTCTTCTGGAGCGCGGTGAGGTGCGGGATGCTGACCCGGCACGGGGGACACCAGGTGGCCCAGAACTCCACCACATAAACATTGGTGCCGCGGCCGGCGGACAAATCGACAGGACCGCCCTTGATCCACTGCCCGACCTTCAGGGCCGGGGCTTCCATTCCCAATTCGGCGGAGATCGCGTGGGTGGCGGACCAGAGGAGGACACCAAGGGAGAGGACGATGGGGCGCACGGCTGGCGACTCAAACATCGCAGCGATGAATGTCAAACCACGGGTCGGGAGCCCGGTCGCCGTTCAGCCTTCGGTGCGGGAATTCGCGGGGCCGGGCGGCAATCGCGTGAGGGGACGCCGCGTCTCGGGTTCGCGGTAATGCCGTTTGAGCCCGCGGTCGGCGAGCATTGCGGCCGGCACGTTGGCGATGAATTCGGCGAAGCTGCGTTCGACACGGTCTTTCTGGAGTTCCAGTCCCGCCTTGCTGGCCCAAAATTCCTCCTCGGCGCCGGCCAGGAAACGCGCCGCCTCGTCGGGTCCGACGTTCTCGCGTCGCGCGAGGACCCAGAGGAGCTCGGGGTCCTCGGGCAGGAACACCGGGAAGGCCACGTACGGCGCCTTCACTTCCTCCTCCACCACCGGGTCGTCCGGTGAGGCGACGCGCAGCTTGGTCGCCACGGTGCGATCGGGCAGCGCGATCTCGACGTCCACCGACTTGGCGTCTTCGCTCGGGGTGACGGAGACATTGTCGTCGCCGAACGTGGTGCCGAGGTCCTGCTGGAGGTTCTTGACCGTGGCCGGCTCCAGATCGGGCAGTGCGCCGTCGGCGCAGAACTTCTCGAAGCGCTCGAGGGAACGCAGGAGGCGCAGCTCCTGGGCCACGCGCTCGTAGAGCGCCGAGGCGAGGCGTGCGTCCGGGATCGTCTCGGGCAGCACTTTTTGCAGCAGGGACATGAACTGCGTTTCCGTAATATTCTTGGACTTCATGCGACGGGGGCCGGGCGCGTTCCCGCGGCGGCGGGCCGCGGTTGTCACCGGAGCGGCGCCAAAGTGCAATGGGGAACTGGATTCGCATATCTGTTGGGTCGCCGGATCCTTCCGGCGAAGGCGCTCGCCGTCGTCGCGAGCGTGTGGTCCGTGCGGAACGGCATTGGCGAGTCGAGTGGCTGGAGCGCGCGCACGTCGCCTGCACGGCGACGCCGACGGCGACGGCGACGAGGAAAGTCGCGGCAAAGCTTTCCGGGTTGGACTCATCAACGGGTTCCTGCACGGTGCCTCCCCAATGAAAGCAGGGAGACTTCCCGCAGGCGTGCTGGGCTTTGTCATCGCTCTGTCCGGCGCGGTCCAAGTCTCGCACTCGCTCTCGCGAGCCGCTGAGCCTCGCTTGGGCATCACACTGGGAACCGATGGCCGGGCCACGTTGTCCTGGGAGCAGGCTCCCTCCGACCTGGTGCTGGAATCCGTGCCGAGGCTGGCGGCCGCCGCCGCCTGGACGGTGGTGACCCAGCCTCCGGTGGTCTCGGGGGCCCGTCGCAGCGTGACGCTCGCACCGTCCGACGCGCCGCGATTCTTCCGCTTGCGAGGTTCGTTCGTTCCCCTGCGGGTCTCGGAGACCTCGCCCGCCTATCGCGAAAGCGGCGTGGCGGTCACGCGTGAAACGGTGCTTCGCTTCGACTCGCCGGTTTCGATTGCCGCCGTGCCGGGCGGGTGGCCGCTGAACGCGGAGGCGTCCGGTCGCGCCCTGTTGGGCCGGACCGATGTTTCCGCGGATGGCCGGTTGGTCACGTGGTTTCCCCTCGAGCCCATGCCCGCCGCGGCGCGTGTGCGTGTGACCGTCGATGGCTCACGCCTGCTCGATGCGCAAGGGCGCCCCGTGGATGCCGATGGCGACGGAATCGAGGGCGGGGTGGGCGTGCTCGAGTTCGACACGCTGGCCACCGTGCCACTCTCCGGCACGGCAGTCATCGGATACGTGTACGCGTCCGAAAAGGGTGCGGGCGGTACGAACGTGCCGCTCGCCGGCGTGACCATTACCGTCGACGGCTCCGAGGAATCGCTGCGCACGACCACCGACGCGCAGGGCTACTTCGAACTCGAGCCGGCACCGGTGGGACGCTTCTTCGTGCACGTCGACGGTCGCACGGCGCAGGGCAGCGCGTGGCCGGGCGGGGCGTATTATCCCGCGGTGGGCAAGGCCTGGGAGGCTCAGGCGGGGCGCACCAACAATCTCGCGAACGGCACGGGCGTGATCTACCTGCCCCTCATCCAGGCCGAAGCCTTGAAGCCGGTCAGCCCGGTCGAGACCACCGTGGTGCAGTTCGTTCCCGAGGTCCTCGCCTCCAATCCGGAGCTGGAAGGTGTGGAGGTGCGCGTGCCTCCGGGGTCGCTGGTCAGCGAAACCGGGGCGAGGGGAGGCCGGATCGGCATCGCCCCCGTCCCTCCAGATCGCCTGCCCGAGCCTCTGCCCGCGGGACTCAACCTGCCGCTGGTCATCACCATCCAGACCGACGGCCCCCAAAACTTCGATCAACCCGTGCCGGTGCGCTTCCCCAACCTGCCTGATCCCGTGACGGGCGAAGTCCTGCCCCCCGGAGCCAAGACGGTGCTGTGGAGCTTCAATCATGACACCGGACGCTGGGAATCGCAGGGCACGATGACCATCACGGCGGACGGCAGGTTCGCTGTGACCGATCCCGGCGTGGGCGTGCGCCAGCCCGGTTGGCATGGCGGCGCGCCGGGCAGCTCGGGAGGCGGGTCGGGTCCCGGTCCTTGTGTGACCTGCGATGACGATCCGGACGACGACGGTGATGACGACGACATCCCTCCCGATGATCCCTGGAAGCGCTGCAAGAACGAGGTGATCGGCGCGGCCACGTCGATCGCGGACTGTCTGATCGGCTTGATGGCGGGTGAGTCGGCTTCCTTCGGCAAGCCGGGGCCGGGATGCGGATTCGGACTCGGCACTGGCGGCGTGGCGGTTGCTCGCGACTGCGTGATCGATAGCGGCAATTGCATTCCGACAATCGCCAACGGCGCCGTGGGCGCGGGAATCGGATGCTCGGAATTCCTGCTCAGCAAGACGGGGCGCGTGGCGTCCCGGCTCGGGCCCATCGCCAAGATCATGGCCATCACTCATGGGTGCGCGATGGGTGCGGGGTTGAACACCTGCGCCGCGATCGACTGCATCGAGACCGGATCCGGAGCGGCGTGCGTGCCGGACGAGTACGAGGACGAACTGTTCAAGTGGACCAACGACTGGTGGGAAGCGCTGAATCCGTTCGACGGCCCGTCCCTGCACGGACCCGTGCTCCAGGCCGCGAGGGAGACGCCGCCGCCGCCGGCACCGGCCTTGTTCGAGGAGGCGCGCACGCGTCCCTATCTGGCCCACGCGCGGCTCAGCCTCGCGATGCGCGGTTTCTACGACGTCCTGTACGGTTCACCGCTCTGGATGGCGGCCGACGCGGAGTCACCCTACGACGGCGCGGAGTTGCTGATCGCCGTGAACGACGCGCTCGAGGAAGACAGTCCGGGCGGCGCCACGGTCACTCCGGAGGAGCGCGCTGCGCTGAATGCGCTGCCGCTGCCAACCGGAGCCACGGCCGCGGACCTCGACCGGTTGATCACGCGGCTGACGAAGTTTTTTGCGGGCGAACTGACAGCGGAGGAACTCCGCTTGCGCGCGTTGCTCGGGTACATGGTGAAGGTCGCGGAAATGACCCAGGTCTACCAGGGTGTGGGTTGGACCCATCCGATGGACGGCTTCCGTGCCACCCTGGTGAAATTGTCCGACGCCTGGCAGACGCATTGCCGAACGATGGTTCCCGCGGGCGCGCTGGCGTCGGGCGGGGGCGGCGGGTCGGGCTCCGGGGGTGGTGGTGGCGGAGGAGGTGGGGGTGGCGGCGCCGCGGCAGCGCCGGGTCCGAACGGCGTGCCGGGCGGCGCGCCGCGCGCGTTGTCCTGGTATCTCCACGACTTCGACAGCGGATTCGCGCAGCGGGGCGAGATGCAGACGGGCGAGCCGCTGCCGGCCCTGATCCTCGCGCCCGAGCAGTTCTATGGGCTGTTCTTTCTCGATCGCCGCGCCGGGAAGGTGGCGGTGTCGTGGTTTCGCTCCAGCCGCGCGGGGCAGCGGACCGAGATTCCCTGCGCGTTGTGGCTGGAAGGGGGCGCCGAGGCACTCTTGCGCGACACGGATGGCGACGGCGTGCCGGACCTTGGTGAGCTCGCGGCCGGCACGGATCGGCGTCTGAGCGACACGGACGGTGACGGCATCGCGGATGGCGCGGAACTCGTGGCGGGTTCGAATCCAAGCAACGTGGTGCCGCTGCCGGTCGGGACGGTGGCCGCGGTGGAGACGCCGGGGTTGGCGCGGGATGTCGTGATCACCCGTGGGCACGCGCTGGTGGCGGACGAGACGGCAGGCATTGCGGTGGTCCGTGTCTCCGACCCGGACCGTCCGGTGCTGGTGGGGCAGGTGCGCACGGTTGCCAGCACGATGGGGATAGCCGCTGAGGGCACGCTGGCGGCGGTGGCGATGCCGGAAGGCGGAGTGCACGTGCTGGACACCACCGACCCCTCGGCGACGCGTGTGACGCGCACGCTTTCCCTGCCGGGCGTCCGCGCCGTGGCAGTGCAGGATGGACGCGTGTACGTCGGCTCGGCGGACGATCTTGTGATCGTGGAGGGCGAGACCGGTCTGGTGTTGTCGCGGACCGACGGGATCGGCGCCAACCGGAACATCGAAGCGATCGAGGCGGACGGCGATTGGCTCTACGCGCTGACCTCCAACGAGTTGTTGGCAATCCGGTTGGAAGGGGTGCTGCCGTTTGTCACAGCGCGAGTCGGCTTTTCTGGAAACGCGGCACCCTTGGAGGTGGGACGGAAGCTGCTGGCGACGCCCGGGCGTCTCTATGCCGGGCATTTCACGGGCTACTCGATCTTCGAGCGCGCCCTCCCCGGGCTGCCCGTCCTGCGCGGCAGTCCACCCACCATCCAGGCGGCCATTCACGACCTGATGGCGGCGGGACCGCGCCTCCTCGCGCCGATCACCAGCTTCAGTGGCACCGCGTCGCTGGCGGTGTCGGTTTACGACGTGACGGATCCCACCGACGTCACCCGTTTCATCACCAGCGTCGACACGGCGGGAACCGCGCGGGCCGTGGCGATGCATCGCGGGCTCGCCTATGTCGCCGACGGCGCGAACGGACTGGCCGTGGTCAACCTCCTGACCCGCGGCCCGGATAGCGTGCCGCCCTCGGTGGCGCTGGGCGGGAGGTGGTCGGTACCCTTCCCCATCGTCGAACCGCTGCGGACACTTCGCGTGCCGGTGGACGCGGACGACAACACCCTGGTCCGCGACGTGGCCCTGTTGGTGGACGACGTCGTGGTGGACCGCGACGGGGGCTACCCGTTCGTACTCAGCGGCCGTGCTCCGGCGGCGGCGGCGGGACGCACGAGTTTCGTCATGCAAGCCGTGGCCACGGACTTGAATGGACTGTCGCGCACCTCGGCGCCGGTGGTGGTCGGGTTGGTCGCCGACGCCACGCCGCCGCAGGTGGTCTCGATTTTCCCTCCCGGCGGCAACGCGGTGCCGAGGGAGTTGTCGGGACTGGTCGAAATCGGCTTCTCGGAAGTCCCGGCCTCGGTGCCATCCAATCCAATCGAGGTCTTCGGACGCGGGCCTGACAACACCCTCGGCACGGCGGACGACGTGCTGATCACCGGGGCCACGATCACCACGGATGGTGCGCACGTCCGCTGGAAGGCCACCAACCTCCTCGCGGCGAGTACCTATCGCGCCAGTCTGGCGGCGGGCTTCGCCGATGCCGCGGGGAACGCGCGAACCGAACCGCTGTCGTGGATCATGACGGTTAGTTCCGCCCGTGCGGCGTTGAGCACGGTGGATCCGAAGGGACTGCTGCCCACAGTGGACACCCTGGTGAGCAACCTGGTGGCCACCTTCTCCTTCGCGCTGAGCGAACCTGCCGCCACTAACGTCACCTATTTGCTCACGGCGATCGGTGGCGACAACACCTGGGCCACGGGCGACGACGTCACCAACGCCGTCGAGGTGATGTCTGGCTCGGGTGTGGCCTACAATCTCCGGCCCGCCGCGCCGATCGGCCTGGGGCGGTATCGCCTTCGCGCCACCGGACCCTTCGTCAACTCCGCGACCGTCGAGTTCACGCTCGAGGATCCGCGCACCTTCTGGGTGGTCGACAGTTCGGGTGCCTGGTCGACGGCGGGCAACTGGACGCGACGACCGGTGGCGGGTGCGGAGATCATCATCTCCCGGCCGGGCGTCGACCTCGTGGTGACCAACGCCGGCAGCACACCGCTGCTGAGGTCGTTGATCTGCGATGAAAGCTTCGTCCATCGGGTCGGCGATTTCCTTGTGCGCGAAGAGGCGGTGTTCCATGGGCCATTCCTGTGGGCGGGCGACGCGAACACGTTCGACGATGCCGCGCTGGCCTCGGGCACATTCCGGTTTCGCGGCGTGGTGGATATCCCGAGCACGACTACCAGCAACCGCCGTTCGAAGATCGGCGCGGCCACCGTTCACAACGAAAACCTGATGCGCTGGACCTCGGGCGACCTGGAGGTCACAGGTGAAAACTCCATCCTGGCCAACGCGGCGGGTGCTGTTTTTGAGATCAGCGGGACGGCGAGGGGTTGGGCGCGTGATGGCGGTGGCAGCGGGACCTTTGGGCGATTCGTGAATTCCGGTCTGGTCCGCAAGCTGGGCACCAACGCGGTCGACCTGTCCGGCGTGGTGATGGACAATCAGGGTCGCATCGAGGTGGAAAGCGGGCGGTTGCTGGTGAACGGCTATCGCGGTTCAGGCGAGCTGGTCGTGGGCCGCGATGGCGTGGTCGAGTTCGCGCGGAATAGCACGCTGGCACCGTCGGCACGGGTCTCGGGCGTCGGCCGCGCGATCCTGGGCGATCCCCGAGCCGGCTCCAGCGCCCGCCAGATGATCGACGTGCGCGGAGTGTGGGAAGTGACCGGGCAGACCGTGATCGACCAGACCGGGGCGCGGTTTCTGCGCGGACCCGACCTGGACAGCGAGTTCATCGTGGAAGGCGATTTTGCGCTCGAGGCACCCGCCAGAATCGGCTCGGTGTGGGTCGAACTGCCGGTTTCGCGGACCAATTTGATCAATGCCGCGCTCGAGGTGGGAGAGTTGACGCTGGCGCGTGGCACGTCGACGGGTCGGGGCGACATCCATGTGACGCGTTCGCTCCTCCTGGGGGATGGCTATCTGTTGGGCGAGGGTGAACTCGTTGTTTCCGGCACGCTGGGCGCGGTCCCCGTAACGCTTCTCACCCCCGGCTCGTTGTTCGTCAGCAATCGCATCGTGCGCTTTGCCGACGCGACCTTTCAGGGCACCAACACGGTCTCGATGTACCCTGTTCGGCGGGATCAGCCCGGGATGGCGCGCGTGGAAGGCACCCTGAGGATCCAGGGGCCGGGCGAGTTCAGGATGGGCCTGGTGCTGACCAATACCGGGGTGATCCGGATTGAGGGCGGGACGATGCGCGTCGCAGCGGGTATCGCGGGCGGCGGCATCTACAACGGCGAAGTGAAGATGCTGCCGGGAAGCGAGATCCGCATGGCCGGCGGCACGCTGGCCTACGATCGTGCCGTGACGCTACCCACCAACTGTACGGTCAGTGGCGTCGGCGAGATCCAGATCCCGAATGGTTTCGTCGAAACCCTGACCATCACGGGTGACTTCAAGCCGGGCAATCCGGGAGGGGTGCTCGCCATCACGGGCGAGCGTTACCGACTCTTCTCCCTCGCACGGACGACCTTCGAGATCGGCGCGGCGGGCACGGCCGAGGTGCGTGGGGAGTCACAGTTGGGCGGCAGGCTGGTGTTGCGCGTGCTGCCAGGCGTCGCGATCACGCCGGGAACCCAGTGGCGCCTGTTCACCGGCACCCGGCGCGGTGAGTTCGCCGAAGTCGAAACCCAGAACCTGCCGGCGGGGGTGCGCATCGAGGTGGAATACCTGGCCGACGGGGTGGTCGCCCGCGCGGTGGCGGCGACGGTGAAGTGATCGGTTGCGCGAAGCAGTCCCCGGTGGCTCGCCGGCCCCGACCGGCGGGTCGGACTGAAGGCCCGGGAGGTGGCAGCCCAGGGCCATCGGCCCTGGGTGTAGAGGTGGGAGATCGGCCAGCGTCCTGAAGGGACGCGAGGGATGTGGCAACACATCGGATCCCGGCGCCCTTGCGGCCCATCAGGCCTTTGCCATTCTGCGATGCGGAAACCCAAGGCTGCGCCTTGGGCTGTCTCCTTCCGCCCCGTCGGGGCCGGAAAAGCAATTGGGACGGAGTTCGTGACCCACCACGCATGCGCCGAACGGGCAGGGAATCGGTGGGTTGCGTGGTGGAGCCGCCTCCCGTAACGTCCGCGCCACGTTGGTTTCAGGGTGTTGTCACAGGAGTTTCCCCGCATGAACGCGATCATCTATGCCGCCGGACGCGCAACCCGACTCGGGCCCGCTTTTGCGCACCAGCCCAAGATCCTCACCGAAGTGGGCGGACAGACGCTGCTCGAGCGACATGTCGTCCGTCTCGCCGCGGTGGGCGCGCGGCGTCTGACGGTGGTGACCGGGCACTATCACGAGCTGATCGCCAGCCGGCTTCCCGCACTGAGCCGGGCTCACGGAATCGAGGTGGTGGAACGATTTAACCCGGACTTCGGCGAAGGCAGCGTCATCAGCATGCTCTGCTCGTTCCCCGAGATCGAGGCGGCGCGCGACGGTCTCCTGCTCATGGACGGCGACGTGCTGTACGGACCCGAGATGCTGCCGCGCCTGATTGCGTCGAAGCATCCGTCTGCCCTCCTGGTGGATTTCGCGTATTCGACGGCCGACGACGATCCGGTTCTGGTGCCGATTCGCGACACCAAGCCGTTCGAGTTCCGCAAGCAATGGGTGGGACTCGCCGATCGCGTGGGCGAGTCGGTGGGGTTCTTCAAGCTGGCCGCCGCCGACGTGCCGCTCCTGATGCAGGAGACCCGTTCCCGTACGGTCGGGCGTGGGCGGCTCGATTCGCTGGATGAAGTGCTGCGTGCGCTGGTGCGCGCCGGCCGGTTTGGCTACGAGGACATCACCGGGATGCCCTGGACCGAGATCGACTTCCCGGGCGACGTCCAGTACGCGCGCCTGGAGGTGCTGCCGCGGATCGACGCGGGCGTGGCGCGGGCGCTGCCACCGGTGGGTTGAGGGCCGTTCGGGGACGGGGGGAGAGCCTTCCGCGGAGGGGTGAAGGGGGGCTGCGACCGTCCTGGACGGCCCGTTTTGCGCGGCTTCGGCAATTCCGGCCACTTCCGGGTTGCACACGGCGGGGCGGATATTTATTGCTGGGGCACCGACCTCACCAACGAGTCGCACAACCCATTGCAACGATTATGGCGAACGCCTGTTATCATCCTTCGATCGAGGGCGCCCAGCACGGGGCCAAGAGCCTGGCCGAGTTCCTGGACTACGCGAAGCGCGCGGGCGCGACCGGCGTGCAGCCCAGCAACTACATGTTGCAGGGGGGCAAGCTCTTCAAGTCGGTGAAGGAGATCCGCGACACGTTCGAATCACGGGGCATGACGTTGGACGGCATCTCGGCGCACTGCCCGTTCTGGGTGCATACCAGCGCGTGGACGGGCACGAAATCGGGGCATCCCTTCATTCCGGCGGAAGCGCAGGCGATGACGCCGGAGAAGCTCGAGAAATGGGCGGAGAATTACCTGCTGAAGCTCATGGATCTCTCGGCGGAACTGGGCATGAAAGTGATGCCCATGTTCTGGGGTGTGGCCTTTGGTTGGGAGCTCGCGACCGGGTATCCGTGGGGTTTCTGGAAGGGGCCAGGCTACGACCTGCTCGAGGAGGGCAAGGAGCGGTTCGTGAAGAAGACCGCCAAACTGCGCAAGGCCGCCAACGAGCGCGGCATCAAGTTGTGCCACGAGATCCATCCCGGCACGGCCGCGATGTGCGCCGACGATTTCCACCTGCTGGTGCAGATCTGCGATGGCGACGGCAGCCTCGCGGTCAACGCGGATCCGTCGCATTGCTGGGAGGGTGAGTCGTCGGAGGCGCGGTTCCTCTCGGTGGCGCAGCGCATCTACGCGGCGCACGTCAAGAACCACACCGTGCGTCCAGGCCTGCCGGTGCGCGCCATGCAACCCGACTGGCCGAAGCGCGGCATGCAGTTCACCGACCTACCGAGCGGCGATCTCAACATGCCGCGCTACGTCGAGATGCTGATCCAGGCCGGGTACCCGCGCCGCTACTGCGAACTGATGGGCACCAAGACCGCGCCGCTGGTGGTGGAGGCCGAGAGCGCGCACAAGGACCTCGATTACACGAGTGCCAACGGCATCGCGTACACGCGCGATCACCTCTGCTTCCCGGTGGCGGCGGGTTCGTTCGAGGACGGCATGGGCGCCTGACCATCGGCGAAACGATCGTTCGGTTCTGTCCGCCGGCGTGGATTCAGAATCCGCGCCGTTTTGGTTTTCGGATCACCCCGACGCCTGCCAGGACAACTGGCGACTCGGCTTTTGACGCCCGCGCGCCACCGGCCCAGACTTCCCACGACGAGGCCCGCCAGCCCCTCGCCGCTCCGCCGAAATGATCCCCGTCGTCCTCCGCCCGCGTCGCGCCTTCACGCTCATCGAGTTGCTCGTGGTGATCGCCATCATTGCGATCCTCGCCTCGCTGCTCTTCCCCGCGCTCGGGCGGGCCAAGGACAAGGGCAAGTCGGCCAAGTGCCAGAACAACCTCCGCCAGCTCGGGCTCGCGGCGTTGCTCTACGACGAAGATTACCAAGTGTACCCGATCGGCTGGCCGTCGGCGGATCTCCAGACCGCGCCGCTGCCACCCATCTGGTACCGGCAGCTCCAGCCGTTCCTCGGTCGCGCCACGAACGTGTCGGGTGGCGGGGTGTTCATCTGCCCGTCGAGCCTCCAGAAGGGACGTGCCACAGAGCGCACTGCCAATGCCCTACGCGAGGGCGGCTTCTGGGGATTCCTCGCCTACGCCCAGAACGCGCAGATCAACAATGGCCGCCGCGACGTCGGCTCGCGCAATGTTCAGGATCCTGTCGGCACGCTGCTGTACGCCGACACCGACGGCTGGGATGCCTGCCTGTACCCGGACAAGGAAGTCGGGGCCAACGTCTGCTACCGCCACAGCGGCGGCAACGAGCGGTCGTCCGAGACGGACCGCGGTCTCACCGGCACCAAGGCGCCCAAGGGACGTGCGAACGCGGTGTTCGTCGACAACCACGTCGAGCTGCGCCGGGCTTTCCCACGCCGCGTTTTCACGCTCGAACAGGACTGAGTTCGACCAAGCGGCTCGGCGGGATGGATCGACTTGTAGCCGCCGCCGTACGGGCGGCGCCAGCTCGCTTCGGCAACGCCGATGGCCCAGACCAGTTAGCGCAGCCTGACGGCCGCGACTACGGGTTGACCCTCATGAAAGGTGGGGCGGCGTTGGCACGATCCGTTTCAACCCTGATTCGTTTCGTGCCTTTCACCGGCGGCTGACACGTGGCGGCGACGCCATTCTTCCCAGATTCCTGCGTGACACGGGATCTGCCTGCGAGTGGCACGTGATCCGCTACAGCGAAGCGGCGCCGCGCGCCCGGATGTTCGGGCGCCGCGTCAGCGGGTGTCCGCACCATGTCCGACCTGAAACCCATCCCATCGCCCCCGGCGCAGCTCCTGCGAGAGTTCTGTGCGCGGTTCGTGCCCATCCTGGTCTTCGCCGCAGGCTGCGCCGGCGTGGTCGCCCTGTGGCGCGTGCAGGGCATGGGCCGTTCGCTGACTGGAGTGGGCGAGGGACTGCGCGCCAGCGTACTGAGTCCGCAACCGGGTCTGATCGTGCGACACCTTGTCGAACCGCACTCACAGGTGCGCCGTGGCGATCCGATCGCCGTCATCCAGCCGTTCGATCCGCGGGCGGGTCTCGAGGTCCTGCGCACACGCCTCGACATCGCGCGGCTCGAAGCCACTCCGACATTGCAGGAACGCAACGCCATCGACGTCGAGCGCCTGCGCCTCGAGCTTCTGCGCACGCGGTCCGAGCTCGCCATCGCGCGGGTGCGCCTCTCCTTCGCGGAACGCGAGCTCGCGCGTCAGGAACCGCTCTACCGCGATCAATTGGTCACCGCGGACGCCTACGAGCTGAGTCTGGGCACGCGCGACATGCACGCCGCCGAGGTCGGAGAACTGTCGAAGACCGTCGCGGAACTCGAAGGGCGTCTCGCCACGCTGGATGCGGGTCCGGTTGCGTTGCTCGGTGCGCCGACCGGCGACCTCGCCGACCTCCACGCCACGGCCACCAACCGACTCGCGGAAACCGTGCTCGTCGCACCGATCGACGGCACGGTCGGTCTCTTCCTCCGGCAGCCCGGCGAATTCGTGGTGGAGGGTGAGCTGGTCAACGCCGTGCAAGCCGACCGCGCGGAACGTATCGTCGGCTACCTGCGCCAGCCTTTCGGCTTCGAACCGCGTCCCGGACTTCCCGTCACCGTGCGCCTGCGCGCGGGCTTGCGTCGTTCGTTCGCCAGCGAGATCCGGCACGTCGGGCCGCAGTTCGAGACCGTCACCAACGCCCTTGCCCTGGTGCGGGAAGGCATGCTCGTCGATGCCGCACTCCCGGTCTTCATCGACGTGCCGCCGGAGGTCCACATCCGCCCGGGTGAAGTGGTCGATCTTCTCGCGCGCGCGCCGCAGACCTCGCTTTCAACCGCTGCTGCCGCCACCGCCACCCCCTTGCCCGAAGTCCGCTCCCCGCGATGAACGCCTTTCACCCGCGTCCCTCCGCATTGCGGCAGCGCATGGTTACCACCGTCGCCGCGGTCGGCCTGGTCCTCGGGTCCTCCGCGACGCAGGCGAGCATTGGGGTGACCATTTTCCAGGGCATCTGTGACGCCTCCGCCGTCGTGCCTCTCGGCCGTCACCATCAACTGATCGCCGACGACGAAGACAACATTCTGCGCCTCTACGACCAACGGCGCGGCGGTCGCGCGGTGTGGGCTTTCGATCTGTCCCGCTTCCTGCGCGTCGATCCCATTGAGCCCGAGGTCGACATCGAGGCGGCCGCGCGGTTCGGTGATCGCATCTTCTGGATCTCCTCCCACGGTCGCAACCGGAAGGGCATGGAGCGCACGAGCCGCCACCGCTTCTTCGCCACGACCGTCGTGGAACGCGACGGACTGCCCACGGTGGAACCGGTGGGCGTTCCCTACACGCGCCTGCTGTCGGACCTGCTCGCCGATCCGCGCTTCGCACCGATGGGCCTCGCCGCCGCCTCACTGAAACCACCCAAGGCGCGCGATGCCCTTAGCATCGAAGGCCTGGTCGCACTGCCCGACGGACGGCTGCTCATCGGCTTCCGCAATCCGCAGCCATTCGGACAAGCGCTCGTGGTGCCGCTGCTCAACCCGGATCAGGTCGTCGCCGGTCAGCCTGCGCGGTTCGGCGATCCCATCCTCCTCGACCTCGGACAGCGCGGGATCCGTGGCCTTGGGCTCTTTCGCGAACAGGTGATCATCGCGGCCGGCGCGCACGACAATACCGCGCGTTCCCAGCTCTTCACCTGGAACCCCTACGCCAACACCAGTCCCTGGCCGCTGTCCGAGGCGCCCCTCGCCGGGCTCAACCCGGAGTCGGTGGAGGGTCTTGGACAGGGGGATGCCGAGGCCGTCCTGCTGGTCAGCGACGACGGCTCGGTTCGCGTCGGCAAGGTCGAATGCAAGAAGCTGAAGGATCCCAATCAGAAGCGGTTCCGCGCCGTCGTGCTCCAGGGACGCGAACTCGCACTATGATCCGACGTCCCTCGCCCTTCATCCTGCCGGCCTTCCGCGTGCTGGCCTTGCTCGTGGCCTTGGCGTCGACGTCGCCTGCGGCCGGACCGGTCCTACTGAGCGAAGTCCTGGCATCGAACCAGGGTGCGGTCGTGGTCGGCACTGCACTGCCGGACTTCGTCGAACTGCACAATCCGACGACTTCGTCCGTCGCGCTCACTGGCGCCACGCTGACCGATGGATCCGCCACCTCGACGCCGTTCGTCTTCCCGGCGGGATCCCAGCTCGGGCCGGGCGCGCGTCTGGTCGTCTGGTGCGACCGCGACCTCCCGCTCCCGGCGCCGCACGCCCTGTTCGGTCTCGGCGCCACCGGCGATCGCCTGCGTCTCACCGGTCCCGAGGGAACGCTTTGGGATGAGCTGGCTTTCGGTCTCCAGGTGGCCGATCTCGCCCTCGCGCGGCTGCCGGAGGGGAGTGCGAATGGGACCTGGCAGCTCGCGCTGCCCACGCCGGGAGAGGCTAATCGTGCCCAGGCCACGGCACCGCCCGACGCGCTCTTCCTCAACGAATGGATGGCGTCGCCGCGCACCGGTGACGATTGGATCGAAGTCTTCAACGCCGCGTCACTGCCCGTGGAACTCGGCGGACTGGTTTTGACCGACAGCCTCTCGCAGCCGCCTCCGAACCGAGCGGTGCCCGCGCTGTCCTTCATCGCCGCGCACGGTCACGTCCAGTTTTTCGCGTCCGACCTGCGCCAACCCGACGCCGACCACCTCGACTTCCGGCTCAGTGCCTCTGCCGAGACCGTCTCGCTCATGGCGCGCGACCGCGTCACGCTCCTCGATCGCGTGACCTACGGTCCGCAGGCCGCCGATGTCGCCCAGGGACGGACCCCGGACGGCGGAGAGATCGTCACGCCGTTTCCCCCCGGCCAATCGACTCCCGGCTCGAGCAATCTCCGGCCCATCACCGAGGTCGTGATCTCCGAGGCGTTGTCGCACACCGACCCGCCCCTGGAAGACGCCATCGAGCTGCGCAATCTCACTGACACTGCGGTGGACCTCAGCCACTGGTGGCTGAGCGATTCCGCGGCGAACCCGCGGAAGTACCGTATCCCGGCCGGGACCGTCGTGCCGGCCAACGGATTCCGCGTCTTCTACGAGTACCAGTTCGGTTCAGGGCCGAATGGCTTTTCACTCAACTCCTACGAGGGCGACGACGTCTGGCTGTCGGCTGGTGATGCGGGTGGGAACCTCACCGGGCGCGCGACGTTCGCGACCTTTGGCGCCCTGAAGAACGGCGTGTCCATCGGGCGGGTCGAGACATCCACGGGCGCCGACTTCGCGCCGTTGGCGCGGCGCACGTTCGGGCAGGACCTGCCGGTCTCGACGGGACAGTTTCGACAAGGCACCGGTTTGCCCAACGCCGAGGCATTGGCGCCCCGGGTTCGACTCGCCGAGATCCGGCTCCCGCACCGCGCGGGCGCCGCCGCGCCTGCCTCGACGCCTTACCTCGAACTGCACAACGCCGGCACCGGCGCCGTGTCGCTCTACGACCCGGCGTTTCCCACCAACACGTGGCGTCTGCGCGGCACGGTGACCTTCGAGTTCCCGCCCGGGCTCCAACTCGCGCCCGACGCCCGTCTGCTCATCACCAGTCTCGATCCCGCCGGCCAGGCCGGCGCCGTCGAAGAGTTTCGCCGCCTCGCCGCGGTGCCCGGCGAGGTGATCCTCCTCGGGCCCTGGAAGGGCACATTTCCCTCCTCGGGTCCCTTTCAACTCGAGCTGCAGGAGCCTGATGCCCCGGAGGGTCCCACCAAACCGCGGCCCGGTTTCGTGCCGTACGTGCGGTTGGACCGACTCGATTACTCCGGCGCGAGTCCCTGGCCGGTGCCGGATCCGGGGACTGCCGACACCGCGGTCCTGCTGCGTCGCGCGACGCCGCCCGCGCATGGGAACGATCCGGCGGCCTGGCAGTCCGGTCCCGCCTCGCCAGGACGCGCACAACCGGCAGAACCGGATCCGGACGCGGACGCGGATGGCGACGGTCTGCCCGATGATTGGGAACGGCTTCACGGCTTCAATCCCGAGGACGCGGACGACGCCCTTCTGGATGCCGACGGCGACGGCGCTTCGAACCTCGAGGAGTTCGTGGCGGACACTCATCCCCGAGATGCGGCGGATCGCTTCGTCCTCACCGCCCATTGGGAGGGCGCGAGGGGTCTTCGGCTTTCGTTTCACGCCGCGGCCAACCGCGCCTTCGCCCTGGAATCCCGACTCCAGCAGCCCTCTACGAGCTGGCAGGTGCTTACCTCGTTCCCGGTGGCGCCGGATGCTTCGCGGCGCGAGCTGACCGTACCCACTTGGGTGGATGCGGAACTGTTCCGCCTTCGGGTCCTCGTCCCGCCATGAGCACGAACCAATCCTCCAGCAAGGTGGGG
>CAZYJB010000001.1:20909-22518 GCA_964647675.1 uncultured Verrucomicrobiota bacterium
GCGAGGCGTCCCTGCCGAGCCGGCCTGTGACGGTCGCCCCACGTGGCGCCCCCTGCGCGCCGTGCTGCTCGTCGCCCTGTGGTGGGCGGCTCAGTTTTCGCCCCCTGCCCGAGGTGAGATCTCCCCGACACCCGAGCCGGCACCAGTCACCCTCGACGAATGCGTGCGACTCGCCCTCGCGCGCAATCGCGAGATTCAGATCGAACGCGTGATGCCTCGCCTGGCCCGGTGGGAACTTGAAGGGGCCCGCGGCGCTTACGATCCCCTGTGGGTCACCGACACCCGGTGGGAGAGCCTGGCGGACAATGGCGGCTTCGACCCGGCGGATTTCAGCCGCGATGCCATCTATCGTGCCGACAGTGAAACGGCGCGCTCCGGCCTGACCGGACTCGGACCGCTGGGCATGACCTACACGCTTGGGGCCGACTACGCTCACAGCACCGGGATCCGCAACGGCTTCGACTTCGATGCCTACAGCCTGCGGCTCGCCGGGACCGTGCGACAGCCGTTGCTGCGGAATCTGTGGATCGATCGCGCGCGCTACACGATCCGCGTCAACGTCTCGCGTCTCGAGTCGTCGCGTCTCCTCCTGCACCAGCGGGTGCTGGACGTGATCTATCGCACCGTCGTCGCGTATCACGAACTCGCGCACGCCCATCAGTCGGCCCGCACCCAGGACGCACTGGTGGCCACGCGCGAGGATCTGCTGCGCAGCGTGGAGCGGCTCGTTCAGGGAGGGAAGCTCACCGCGCCGGATGCCAGTCTTGCCGCTGCGGAAACCGCGCGTGCGGCCACGAGCGCCGCCGAGGCGCGTCAGGCACAGACCCTCGCCGCCCACGAGCTCATGACGCTGCTTGGTCACTCCTGGACCAACCGGGCCGGGTCGGTGCCGCTCCCGATGCCGAGGCCCGCCTCGCCGCCGCGGCCGAGCGCTCGGAGCTCACCCGTCGCGCGCGGCAACTCGCGGAGAAGGCGCTCGCGGCGGAGGATCGCCGGCTCACTGCCGGCACCAGCACGCTCTTTGTCCTCCTGCAGTTGCAGACCACTCTCGCCGAGGCCCGTCGCGCCGAAGATCGCGCTCGCACGGATCATCTGCTCGCCGCGAGTGAACTGGAGTTCGTCACCGGCACGCTGCTCGAGGCGCACGGACTCGCCTGGGACGAACCGGCTCCGTGAAGGGACCGCCCCGCTCCGCGCGTTGATCGCGCAACGGGGATTCAACGCAATCCGAGGTTGGCGGTCGCCTCGCGCACGCGCAAACGCGACACACCCAGCCAGCGCGACGCCTGCGATTGATTGCCGTCCGCGAGGCGTAGCGCTTCTCGAAACAATTCCGCCTCGACCGCCGCCATCACGCGCGCGTGTGCCTGCCCGGTCCCTTCCTGGCGGGCCTGCTCGAGCGCCGCGGTGACCAGCGCCGCCACCGTGCCGGTCGCGCCGTCTGCTGTGACCGGGGACAGCGCCCGACGGACGTGTTCCAGACCCACCGCGCAGGGACGCGCCAGGATCATGGCGCGTCGCACCACGTTCTCCAATTGCCGCACATTGCCGGGCCACGCCTGTTCCTCGAGCAGGCGCAGGGCGTCTTCGTGCACCGGCAGGTCGGACG
>CAZYJB010000002.1:0-19764 GCA_964647675.1 uncultured Verrucomicrobiota bacterium
CGTGGATGCGCTCCGCGGCGGCAGCGGCGCGAAGGCGATCACAGGTCTCCCCCCCGGGGATCGGACCCGCCTGGTCCCGCGCGGACGGATGCGTCCAGCCGAAGTCCAGCGCCTCGGGCAACAGGACCACCTCGGCACCTGCCTGCCCGGCCGCGCGGATGGCCTCCTCCGCGCCGGCGCGGTTGACGACCGCGTCGCCCGGACGGACGCGCATTTGCGCCAACGCCAGACGCACCACGGGTGTCCGCGGCGAAGGGGTCATGGGCCCGGAGACTGCCAGAGGGCCCCCGGAGATTTCCATCCCGTTCACCTAAAGGTTATTTGGACCGCGTGCCGGATGACGCTACTGTGCGCGCGAGTCTCGACGTCACCCACGCACCATGGATTCGACCCAGGAGTTCCCCTCGTTCAGTCTCTCCCGCCTTCTGCGAAACACCTTTGCGCCGCAACCCGGCGAGCGCATCGGTCTGCTCATCGATCTCCCCGATCCCGCGCAGGCGGCTGGGTTCGCCTTCCTGAAGGTGCCCGAGCTCACCATCCAGCGGCTCGCCCACGAGGTCTTTCACCAGGGCCTGCAACGGGGTGTGCTGCAGGAACTGGGCCTGACCGGTGGAGAGCTCTTTGCCTATCAGATCACCGGGGGCAGCAACCTGGATCTCCCGGACACCTGCGTCGACACCTCTGGACGCGTGCTGCGGTTCGAGAGCGAAATCTACCCGCGGTACCAGATCCTGCTTTGCCTTTCGACCTTCTCCGCCACCGCGCCGTTGACGGCCTTCGCCAAAAAGTACGGCTTCCGCGGCGCCACGCTGCACGGCCTGAACGACATCATCCTGCGCACCGGGCTGGCGGTGGACTACCTCGAAGTGAGCCGGCAGGCCGAGTTGCTGCGCCTGGCGCTCACGCGTGCGGACCGGTTCGAGATCGATTTTGAGGTCATGGAGCGGCGCCTGCGGCTGGTGCTGCACACCGCTGGCCAGGAGGCGCAGAAAAGCCACGGTCTCTGCCGCGGCGAGAAGCCTGACGTCGCCAACCTGCCGGCCGGCGAAGTCTACTTCGTGCCACAGGGCGCCGAAGGCGAGTTCCCGATGCGCTATAGCGACGGCACGCTCGGCGTGATGACCGTGAAGCGCGGCCGCATCGAGCGCGCCGCGCTGCTCCGCGGATCCGCGGCGACCATTGCCACCCACAATGCGCTGCTGCAATCCGACCCGATGACCGGCGAGCTCGGCGAGCTGGGGTTCGGCACGCAGCGGCTGCCTGTTTCGGGCCGCGACATCCAGGATGAGAAGATCCTCGGCACGCTGCACGTTGCCACCGGCCGCAGCGACCATCTCGGCGGGCACCTCACGCCCGACAAATTCGCTTCGGCCCGCAACGCAACGCACGACGACATCCTGTTCGCCCCGCACAAGACACCCGAAATCGTGGTGCGCGCGGCGCACATGGTGCGTGACGGGGCGACCACCCTCGTGCTGGAGAATTACCAGCCCGCGGAGCACCTGCTCGCGGCGCTCTCGCGTTGACCCGCCTGCGCGTTCCCGTTCCCTGCGCTCCCGCCATGTTGCCCGCCGGATTCTACGAGTCGGAACGCGCCGTTGCGGAGTACCTGCTCTTCCATTACGGCGACGAGAACACCGCGCTGCCCTGGGAGTTCGGACCCTCCTCGGCGCTGCATTTTCCCGAGCGGTGCGTGGCTCTGGCCTTCGAGACGGCGGAAATGCCGCCCGTGGGCGTCGCACCCCGGGCGCTCGACGTGGGTTGCGCCGTGGGACGCGCCTCGTTCGAACTGTCCCGGCACTGTCGCGAGGTGGTGGGTGTTGATCGGTCCCAGCGCTTCATCGAGGCCGCGCGTCATCTGCGGGAGCATGGCCGCCTGCCCTTCCGCGTGGTCGAACACGGCACGCTGGAACGTACCGTCCTGGCGCGCGTGCCGGACGACTGCCATCCGGAGCGCGTGCGTTTCGAGACCGGGGATGCGCTCGCGCTCGACCCAGGGCTCGGCGAGTTCGAGGTGATCCTCGCCGCCAACCTCCTCGATCGCGTGCCGGCGCCCGCCACGCTCCTGCGCCATCTCGCCTCGCGCCTCACGCCGAACGGCCGGCTCGTCCTGACCTCGCCCTACACCTGGCTCGACGAGTTCACACCAAGGCAGGAATGGCTCTCCGGCACTGGGCCGTCCCCGCTCGATCGCATCGGTGCCGTGCTCGAACCCCTTGGCCTCCGCCGCCTCACACGCGCCGACGTCCCCTTCCTGCTGCGCGAACATGCGCGGAAGTTCCAGTGGAGCGTCGCGGAACTCTCGATCTGGGTCGCGGGCGCAGGTGCCGCCTGACGGCCGACGCGCCTTCAGGCCACGGAGCGCGCCACCCGCTCCAGGATCTCCAACCCCTCCTCCGCTTGCGCTCGGGCCAGGTTCAGGGCCGGAAGAAAGCGCACGATCTGCGAACCGCTCGGAATGGTGAGCAACCCGGCGTCGTGCAACCGGTGGATGAACTGGGTCGCCGCCGGCTTGTCGCTCGCCGCGAACGCCGGCACGTCCTCCCTCGCGCGCAATTCGATCCCGAGCATGAACCCCAGACCGCGCACGGATTTGAACACCGTGGGATGACTCCGCACGAGGCCCTCCAGTTCCCCGCGGAACCAGTCGCCCAACGTCCGCACGTGGTCCGCCAGTCCCTCGCGATCGATCACCTCGAACACCTTGAGCGCGACCGCGCAGCCGAGCGGCGTTCCCCCATAGGTCGTCCCGTGCGAGCCGGGTCCGAAGAGATCCTCGAGATTCACCCCATGCGCGCGCGCGCGCACCCAGAACGCCCCCATGGGAAACCCGCCGCCGAGCGACTTCGCCATGGACAAGCCGTCCGGCAGGAACCCCGCCGCGCCCGCTATCCCCTCCAGGATGCGCTGGAAGCTCTGGAACCGGCCCGTGCGAAAGTGCCCGCACTGCACGCCGTCCATGAGCAGCAGCAGGCGTTGCTCGTCGCACAGGCGGCGGAGTCCGAGCAGGTACTCGGACGTCGCGGGCGTGATGCCGCCCTCACCCTGGATGCCCTCGATCAGGATGGCGGCGGTCGCCGGCGAGAGGGCCGCGCGGACCGCCGCGAGATCGTTGAACGGGACATGCCGGAACCCCGGCACCGCGGGCTCGAACCCCTTCTTCACCTTGTCCTGCCCGGTTGCGGCGATGCCGGCCAGGGTGCGCCCGTGAAACGAATGGACGGCGGTCAGCACCTCGAACCGTCCCTCGTCGTGGCCGAACTTGCGCGCCAGCTTGTACAACCCCTCGTTCGCCTCCGCCCCGGAGTTGCAGAAGAACACCTTGCCTGGCGCGAGATGGCGCACGATGCGTTCGGCCAACCGGCCCTGCGGCTCGTGGTAGTACAGGTTCGAGATGTGCACCAGGCGCTGGGACTGGTCCACCAGGGCCTGCGTGATCTCCGCATTCGCATGTCCCAGCGAGCAGACGGCAATGCCCCCGCCCAGGTCCAGGTACCGGCGCCCGCCCGCATCCCAGAGGTGGCTCCCGAGGCCGCGCGTGAACACCAGATCGAAGCGCCCGTAACTGGGCACGACGTGGCGGTCGAACAACTCCCTCACTTCGGCGTGCCGGTTGTGCACCAGCGCCGGCGGCGGTGGAACAATCTCTTTCATCCGAGGCCGGGAATAAGGGGGGATTCAGGCCGAGCAAGAAAGTGAAATCTCGCCCCGACGGCGGGACATTTCCCTACTTCGACGGAGCCAGAAAAATCCCTCACGGAGGCGTTCAGTAGGCGATTCACCTACTCGAACCGGCTTCCGGGGCATCCGGTTAGCCACATTCGACGGGACCGCGCATCCAGACGTTAACTCCGGCTCATTCCAGCCGAAGGTATCCCTCGGTAATGGGTAGCATTTCATGTTGCTTCGGAACCGTCCCTTCACCGCGCGCCACCGATGGCGCGGGCTCCGGGCGGAACCGCCCGAGTGCGAAACAGGCACCGGAGGACTGAGCGCCCCCTACGACGTGTGATCACTCCAGGCTTGTCCCCGTCTCCGCCCCCCGGGCGGACCGCCCGGTCTCATTCAGACCGGACGCCCGCCTTTGGCCTGCCGAGGACGGCGGCTTCCGCGCGGAACCGGTCCTGCCGCGCCCTTGCCCATCGCACCCCAGCGCACCTGCGATGAGCCCGAACCCTTCCATCCACCCCGGCTCCGGCGAACCGCCGAATCTCGAACGCCTGCAGGGCGAACTGGCCGAGGCGAGGGCCCGCCTGCGCCGCCAGCAGGCCGGGCATCGCAAGCTCTCCCTGCTCGCCGCGCGCACCGACAACGCCGTCGTCGTGACCGACGCCCTCGGGCGCGTGGAATGGGTGAACCAGGGATTCACCCGCACCACCGGATACACGCTCACCGATGTCTCCGGCCGCCAGGCTGACGCCGTCCTGCTCGGAGCAGAGTCGGCCGACTCGGAGCGTCAGCGTCTGCGCGAGTGCCTTGCGCGCGGAGAAATCTTCTGCACGGACACAGTCTCGCACCGCAAGGACGGCCGCCGCTTCCGCGTCTCGATGGAAGTGCAGCCTGTCCGCGACGAAGGCGGCGTGGTCACCCACTTCCTTGCGTTGAAGCGCGACGTCACCGAACTCCGTCAGGCGTACGAGCGGCGCACGCTTCAATATGAGGTGTCTCGGGCCCTCGCCGCGGCGGAGGAGTCCAACGCCGGGTTCCGCGCCACGCTCCAGGCGATCCTCCACCACCTCGGCTGGCAGTTCGGCGCCCTGTGGCGCATTGAGCCGGGACGCCAGCACCTGCGCCTCGACGAGATCCTGACGTCCGGCGAGGCCGAGCTCGAGGCCTTCGCGACGGACGTGCGGACGCGCCGCTTCGGCTGGGGCGACGACGTGCCCGGGCGGGTCTGGGCCACGCATCATCCGGTGTGGATCAGCGATCTCGCTCGCGAAACGGCCCTGCCACGCGGCGCGAACGCCGTCGCGGCAGGCCTCAAATCCTGCTTCGCCACGCCCGTGCGTGGCGGCGGTCGCGTCTGGGGCGTGCTGGAGTTCTTCGGCACTGCGGCTTCCATGGAGGAGCCGGACACGGATCTGCTTCACCTCTTCGAGGCGCTGGCTTCGCAGCTCCTCCAGTTCGCTGAGCGGCTCGAGGCCCGGCGGGATCTCGAACTGCAGAAATCCCTCTTCGAACGAGTCTTCCTCGAGGCACCCGTCGCCATCGCCATCCTTGACGACCTCGAGCGCGTGCGCTCGGTGAACCAGGAGTTCACTCGCCTCTTCGGCTTTACTCCGGAGCAAATCACCGGCGACCCGCTCAACACCCATCTCGTCCCGCCCGCCGCCGCCGCCCAGGCCGAGGCGGCCACCCAGGAACTGCTCGCCGGACACCGGGTCTCCTACGAGTCGGTCCGCCAGGACTGCTTCGGCGGCCTGCATACCGTCCACGTCGTCCAGCAACCGGTACGGCTCTCCGCCAGCCACCCGGGCATCTGCGCGATGTTCCTCGACCTCACCGCGCGCGCCAATGCCGAGGCGGCCTTGCGCGAATCCGAGGCCCGGCTGCGCGAAACCACCTCCCTGCAGCGCGCAATCCTCGATGGCGCCGGCTGTGGCATCCTCGCGATCGACCTCGACGGACACCTCCTCAACGCCAACGCGTGCGCGACGCGCATGCTCGGCCTCGACGCCCTTTCCGCCACCCGTCCGGTCTCGGTGCTCGACTTCTTCCCCGAGTCCGCCCGCATCGAACACGCACGCGCGCTCTCCGCCTCGCTCGGACGCGAGGTCGGTTCCGGACTCGACGCCCTCACGGCGCTGGTGTCCACCGGCCGGGCCGATGAGCGCGAGTGGACCTGCACCCGGCGCGATGGCTCGGCGATCCCGGTGCTCGCGACCGTCAGCGGCCAGTACGACGACCACGGTCTGCTCCACGGTTATCTCCTGGTGCTCGTGGACATGACCGAACGCCGCGAGGCCGCCCAGGAACTCGTCCGCGCCAAGGAGGCCGCCGAATCCGCCAACCGCGCCAAGGGCGACTTCCTGGCCACCGTCTCGCATGAGATCCGAACCCCGATGAACGGGATCCTCGGAATGTCGTCCCTGCTCCTCGAGACGCCCCTCGAATCCCATCAGCGCGAGATGCTGGAGGCGGTGCGCAACAGCGCCGAGGCGCTGATGTCGCTGATCAACGAGATCCTCGACTTCACCAAGATCGAGGCCCACCGCCTTGACCTGGACGTCGAGGAGTTCGACCTCGATTCCACCGTGGACGCCGCGGTCGATCTGCTTGCGCACGACGCTCAGCGCCGCGGACTCCAGCTCGCCGTCATCATCGATCCGCGCACGCCCAGACGCCTGCGGTCCGATCCCATTCGACTGCGCCAGGTGCTGCTCAACCTGCTGGGCAACGCCATCAAGTTCACCCTCGAAGGCGAGATCCTGCTCACGATCGAACTCGCCGAGCGTTCGCTCCGCTTCGCCGTGCGCGACACCGGCATCGGACTCAGTCCCGAGCAGCAGGAACGCTTGTTCCAACCCTTCACCCAGGCGGACACCTCCACCACGCGGCGCTTCGGTGGATCCGGGCTCGGACTGGCCATCTGCAAGCGCGTCGTCGAGCAACTCGGAGGCACGATTGGCGTGGAGAGCGGACGCGGCGCCGGATCGACTTTCTGGTTCACCCTGCCGCATGAACCGGTCGCCACGACGGTCCCCGAGCCGTCCCCGCTCCGCGTGCTGGTCGCCGACGATCATCCCACCACGCGCCTCGGCATCCGCGCCGCCCTTGCCAGCATCGGCATCGAACCGGTCCTGATCGGCATGGAGGAGGAACTGGTCGAGCAGCTCACCGCTCCTGGCCGGCCCTTCGACCTCGTCATCGTCGACCGCATTCTGCTCGGGCGCACCGGACTCCGCGTCCTGCAGGAGGTCACGAGCGGCCGTGATCCCGCGCCACGGGTCGCGCTTACCGGCACGGTGATCGATGCCCGGGAGCACACGACGGTCGTCACTCCGAACGACATCCTCCTGACCAAGCCCGTGAAACGCTCGAGCGTCGGGCGCCTGGTGCGCGAGCTCGACGCGCGACGCCAGGCCAAGGGCGAACCGACCGCTCCCCCGCCCGCCGCGCCCGCCGAGACCCTTCCCCCGTTGCGCGTGCTCGTGGCCGAGGACAACGAGGTCAACGCGCGCCTCGCCCTCATGATGCTCCAGAAACTCGGCTGCCGCGCCGAGATCGCCAGTGACGGCCGCCAGGCGGTTGCCACCCTGCGCGAGCGCACCTTCGACGTCGTGCTCATGGACTGCCACATGCCCGACCTCGACGGCTACCAGGCCACGCAAGCGATCCGTGACCTGGAACGCCTCGACCCCGCCCGTCCGCGCATCCCCATCATCGCCATGACCGCCGCCGCCATGGCGGGCGAGCGCGAGCGCTGTCTCGCGTCAGGCATGGACGCCTACCTTTCGAAGCCGGTGCGGCTGGGCGCGTTGCGCGACACCCTGCGGTCCTTCTGTGCCGACGCCAGCGCGGCATCCCCTGCGGCGGATCCCGCGGCGGACATCCGTGCCTCGCTGGGCACGTTGGCCGCGGAACTCGGCCTCGACGCTGCCCTCGAACTCGCCAGCGCCTTCCTGGTCGACACGCCCGCGCGAATCGAGGAACTGCACACCCTCGCGGGTCACCCGGATCAGTCCGTGCTCCAGCGCGCCGCCCACTCGCTCAAGGGCAGCGCCGCCATGGTGGGCGCCTCCGAACTCGAGGCCACGGCCCTCTGCCTCGAAACCGCCGCGGCTCTGCACAACCTCGATAACCAGGCCGGCAAGGTCGAGGCCATCCGCGTCGCCTTCCAAAACGCACGCGAATGGGTCCAGCGGGTCATGTCCGAACTCGGCGCGCCATGAATGCTCCCACCCCCCCACCCCGCGGTCCCCACTCCCCGGGACATCGCCACGATCCCTTCCAGGACCGCATGGTCGCCCGCCTCCTCGCCGCGCAGTCGCCGTGGGGACGCTTCCGCCTGGGACTCTACGTCCGCACCAAGCGCCTGGCCTGGAGTTCCGTCGTCCGCAGCACGCTTCTGCTCAAGCGTGCGCTCGACATCACCGTGAGCACCCTGGCGCTGATCCTTCTCGCGCCCGTCATGCTGGGCGTCGCCCTGCTCGTGAAACTCGACGGCGGACCCGTCTTCTTCCGCCAGAACCGCGTCGGACTCATGGGGCGCGAATTCAAGATGCTCAAGTTCCGATCCATGATCGTGAACGCCGACGCGCGCTGGAAGGACGTCCTGCCCAACAACGAAAAGGCCAACGGCGTCACCGTCCTCATCCGCAACGACCCGCGCATCACGCGCATCGGTTCCATTCTCCGGAAGTCGTCCCTCGACGAACTGCCGCAGCTGCTCAACGTGCTTCGCGGCGACATGTCGCTGGTCGGACCGCGCCCGCCCCTGCCGCGCGAGGTCGCCAAGTACTCGCAAGCCGACCGTCGGCGTCTCCTCGTCAAACCGGGCATGACCTGCCTCTGGCAGATCGGCGAGCGCGAAGGCCGCCTGCTCGAGGTCGGTCACCGCCATTCCATCGAATTCCCTGAGCAGGTCGAACTCGATGTCCGCTACATCGAAAGCCAGTCCCTGCGCAAGGATGTCTGGATTCTCGTGAAGACCGTGCCCGCCATCCTGTTCGGACGCCTTGTCTGAGCCATGAATGCCCTCGTCATCTGCCCCTGTCCCGCCGAGCGGCCCGACGTTGCGTTCCTCGCACGCACCCGCGCCCTGGCCCTCGTCCCCTTCCTCGGCCGGTCGATCCTCGACCTCTGGCTTGCCGAACTCGCGTCGCGCGGCGCGCGCGACATCCTCGTCCTCGCCGCCGACCGGCCGGACGAGATCCGGCGCTACGTGGGTCGCGGCGAAGCCTGGGGCGTCAACGTCGAGGTCCAGCCCGCCTCGCGCGAACTCACTCCCGAGGCCGCCCGCGCGCGCTACCGGGATGCACGCCCCGGCGATTGGCTGCCCGCACCGCTCGACGTCGTGGTGATGGATTCCCTCCCCAACGGCCGGTCCGTGTGGAACAGCCCGGCGGACTGGTTCCATGCCCTGTGCCGCCTGATCCCCACGGCCGCCTCGCAACGGGTCGGCTTCCGCGAGTTCTCGCCCGGGGTCTGGATCCATTGCCGCGCGCGGGTGGCCGTCTCTGCACGGCTTGACGCGCCCTGCTGGATCGGTGCCCACGCCTCGATTGGCGCACGGGCCCACATCGGCCCGAACACCATCATCGAGGACAGCGTCTTCGTTGACGACGGCGCCTCGATCTCGGACAGCTTCGTCGGCCAGGCCACTTACGTCGGCGCCATGACCGAACTCCACAAGTCGCTCGCCTGGGGCCAGGGATTGTTCAACTGGAGCACCGGTTCGTTCACTGAGATCAAGGACGACTTCCTGCTCGGCGAACTCAGCCGGCACGCCGCGCTCAAGCGCTCATCGTCCGTGCTGGGACGCACCTGCGCCCTCCTGGCGCTCGCCGCCCTTTCGCCGGTCGCACTGTGGGCCCTCGCACGGAAGCCATCGGGAACGCCCCTGTTCGATCGCCATACCGCCATCCGCGCCCCGGTCAGCGGCACCACCTTCACCGAGACCTGCGTCTACCACGAACTCAACGGCGTCTCCGGCCTCTGGCGACGCTGGCCGCAGCTCTGGAACATCGTCCGCGGCGACTTTGCCTGGGTCGGCAACCGACCGCTCACGCCCGAGCAGGGCCAGGAGCTCTACACCGATTTCGAACGGCTCTGGCTCGCGGTGGCGCCCGGACTCTTTTCCCTCGCCGACGCCGAAGGCTGCCGCGATCCGCTGGGCGATGAAGCCCGCGCGCACGCCAGCTTCTACGCCGTCCAGCACGGACTCGGCTCCGACTGGCAGATCGTTTCGCGCGTCCTCGGCCTTGCCTGAACCCTCAACTCCTCTCCTCTCCGAAGCTCCCGAACGCCATGAACTCGACCACTGAAGCCTGCATCCTCCAGGTGCGCGCCCCCGACGAACTCAACGCCTCCAATGCCGGCCCCTTCCGGGACCTCGTGCGCGGCTCGCTCAAACCCGAACACCAGAAGATCGACCTCGACTTCTCGGGGACCCGGTTCGTGGACAGCTCCGGCCTCGGCGCTCTGATCTCGCTCCACAAGGCGATGGTCAGCCGCTCCGGGGGCGTGCGCGTCATGAACCCGACCCTGCAGGTCCAGCAAATCCTCGAACTCACGCGCATGCACCGCCTGTTCGAGATCGTCCACGCCTGATCCCGGCCTCCGCCGTGTCCCTCGTCACCACCAGCTCCGGGCGCATTCTGCGCCTCACGTGCCCTTGTGACCTTGCCGCCGTGCGCGACGTGGCCCGCGAGATCCGCGGGCACCTCGAGCACGAGGGTCTCTCGGCCTTCGAGGTCAACGGCTGGGAGCTGATCTGCACCGAGGCGGGTAACAACGCCGTCGAACACGCCGCCGGGGACGCCGCCCAGCGGCCCATCGAGTTCATCCTCGAAACGAGCGCCACCGCGATCGAGCTGCGCATCGTGGATCACACCGCGGGCTTCGAGCTTCCCGACGACTCGGTGCTGCCCGACCCCTTCGACGAGGGGGGACGCGGGCTCTACCTGATGCGGACCCTGTCCGACTCGATCAACTATCTTCGCAGCGCCGGCGAGAACTGTCTGGTCATCCGTCGCCAGCGCTCGTCGGAAGGCTCCTCCGAACCGACGAGCGACACGACCGCCGAGCACGCCATGCTCCGCGCGACGCTCCAGACGATGACGGAGGAGATCTCCGTTTCGTACGAGATCCTTTCCGCGATCTTCCGGTTTACCGAGGAACTCAACCGGGGTGGCGGGGATACCGGCTTCGCCAAGCGCTGGCTCTGCGAGCTCGCGCAGATCACCGGGGCGGACTGGCACGTCCTGCGCCTGGTCGACAGCTCCGGACACCTCGCCGTCGCCCACACCTCGCATCCGATGGCTCAGCTCGAAGCCATCCACCTCGACTCCCTGCCTCCCTGCGCCTCGATCGAGATCCGCGCCATCCGCTCGCATCAGGACGTCTGGTTCGATGCCAACCAGCCTCTGACGGCCAACGACCCGCTGCGTTGCCTCGGCCCCGATCTTGCGGGCTTCGCGCACCCCCTCATGGTCGCCGGCGAACTGGTCGGCATCCTCACCGTCGGACGCCATTCGCGGCATCAGTCGTTCAATGCCGGGCAGGTCAACATCATCCACACGCTCACCGACTTCCTCGCGATCCAGATCCGCAACGCCCAGTACCAAGGGGAGAAACTCCGCGCCCAGCTCATCGAGCGCGACTACGAGGTGGCCGCACGCATCCAGCGCCAGCTCCTGCCCAAGATCCACCCGTGCCGCGGACGCTGGAGCACACTCGGCCTGTGCGAGAGCGCGCAGATCGTGGGCGGCGATTTCTATGACATCATCGAGGTCGGACGAAACGGCCTGCTGTTGGCGGTCGCCGACGTGATGGGCAAGGGCCTGCCCGCGGCCTTGTTCGCCACCGTCTTCCGCACCCTGCTCCACGCCAAGCCCGACTTCGCGCGCAGCCCCGCGGCCTTTGTCGACTGGCTCAACCAGAACCTGATCGCCGAACTCGGCGGGCTGGAGATGATCATCACCGCGCAGCTCGCCTACGTGAACTTCGAGACGCGCGAACTGCGCGTCGCCGGCGCCGGACACCCGCCTCTGCTCATCGCCGCGCCCGACGGCACGTTGCAGGAGGTCTACAGCTCGGGCCCGCCCCTGGGGGTGGACGACGCGCAGGCCTTCGACGAGGACCGCCGCATCCTCCCCGAGGGCGCCCGTCTGTTGCTCTACACCGACGGCATCACCGAGGCGACCGATGCCCTGGGCACCCCCCTCGGGACCGGCCCCGTCGTGGATCTCCTCACCGAGTCCGCGCGCCTGAATCTCAGCGCGCAGGAAACCATCGACCGATTCGCCGCGCTGTCGCGCGGCGGCGCAGCCCTGCGCCCGGCCGACGATCGCACCCTTCTCCTCCTCGCCGAGGACACGGCCATCGCGCCCGTCTTCGCACCTGCCTTACGCCTTACAAGGAAGCTATGCCCAGCCGTATCCTGATCGTGGACGACGAACCCCACATGCTGCGCCTCACCGAGCTCAGCCTGAAGAAGGGTGGTTTCGACCTCCTCATCGGTCGCAATGGTCACCAGGCGCTCGACCTCGCCGGCCGCCATCACCCGGAACTCATCGTCATGGACGTGCTCATGCCCGAGATGGACGGGCTCACCGCCCTGCGGGCGCTGAAGCAGGCGCCCACGACGGCGGACATCCCGGTCATCATGCTCACCGCCCGCGGGCACGTGATGACCCGACAGGAGGCGGAAGCCTCCGGTGCCGCGCTGTTCCTGACCAAGCCCTTCAGCCCGATCAACCTCCTGCGCGAGGCCGAGCGCCTCATCGCCGCGCGCAGCACCGCCGGCGCGCCCGCATAAGCCAAAGCCCGAGACTCGCGTCCCGGGCCAGGCCTGAAACCGCTGGAGTCCGGCCTCAGCCCACCGCCGCCATTTCCTCGTTGGTCACGGCGTTGATGATCTTGTAGTGCTCCGCGTGCATCCCCGGGTCGGGCCGGAACGAGATGCGCCCGAAGAACTTCTTCTCCAGCTCGATGATGAACTTCTCGTCCTCGCGCCGCATGCGCTCATAGATCGTCGGGTTCACCACGATGCGAAGCTGGAAGTCCGACTCGTCGCGCGGACGTCGCTTGAGCAGTTCCACCAGCTTGCGCTGGATCTCCACGCTCATGCTCTCGACGCTCTTTACGCGCCCGCGGCCGCGGCAGTAGGGGCAGTCGTCATAGACCGAAGACTGCACGCTCTCGGTCTGGCGTTGACGTGTCATCTCGAGCAGGCCCAGGGGCGAGATCGGCAGGAGGTGCGTCTTGGCCTTGTCCCGGCGCAGGCCCTCGCGCAGTCGGTTGTACACCGCGCGCTTGTCCTTCTCCGGACGCATGTCGATGAAATCGAGGATGATCAACCCGCCCACGTTGCGCAGGCGCAACTGACGCGCAATCTCTTCGGCCGCCTCCAGGTTGACCTGCAGGATGGTCGAATCCAGATCGCGCCCGGACTTGTGCTTGCCGGTGTTCACGTCGATCGCCACCAGCGCCTCGGTCTCGTCGATCACGATGTAGCCACCGCTCTTCAGATGCACCGTGCGTTGCATCGTGGTCTCGAGCTGCTTCGAAATGTTGAAGCGGTCGAAGATCGGCTGCGGCTCGTTGTAAAACTTCACCTTGTTCACCGACCGCGCCGAGATCTTCCCGATCATCTCCTTGATGCGTTCGCACTCGCGATTGTCGTCCACCAGGATCCGGTCGACGTCCTCGGTCAGGAAGTCCCGCACGGTGCGCGCCACGAGATCCGGCTCTTCGAAGACGCAGGTGGCCGGCCCCTGCTTCTGGATCCGGTCCTGGATCGAGCGCCACTCCTCCAACAGCAAAGCCAGGTCGCGCACGAAATACCGCGCCTGCTTGCCCTCACCCGCCGTGCGCATCACCACGCCCATGCCGTCGGGTATGGAAAGCTCCCGCAGGATCCGCTTGAGCCGCGAGCGCTCCTCCTGGCTCTCGATCTTGCGCGAGATGCCGCTCTGGTCGGAGTTGGGCAACAGGACCAGGTAGCGGCCCGGCAACGACAGGTTGGTCGTGATCCGCGGTCCCTTGGTTCCGATCGGGCCCTTGGTCACCTGCACGATGATCTCGCTGCCCGCGGGATAGAGCCGCGGCACATCCTTCTGCGTGATCTTCGGACGGTCCCGACGCCGGCCCTCGCGCTCGACGATCTCGACGTTGCTGTCGAACTGACTCGGCACGATGTCCCAGTAGTGCAGGAACGCATTGCGCTCGAATCCGATGTCGACGAAGGCCGCCTTCAGTCCGTCTTCCAGATTGCGCACGCGCCCCTTGAAGATGGAGCCCACCAGTCGTTCCTCGTTCGTGCGCTCGATGTTGAACTCATCAAGCCGGCCGTCCTGCAGCACGGCCACCCGCACCTCGAGGGACTCGGCGTTGATGATGATCTCCTTGCCGCTGGGCTTCTTCGGACGCAGCAGCCGCGTCACCTTCTCCACCATGCGGCGGGCCGCGGTCTTGATGGATTCGATCAGGCTCAGCGGTTTTTCAGGTCCGGACGCCTTCTCCGGCGCCGGGTCCTCCGGCTGCACGTAGGGCGCGGTGGCCTCGGGCGCGGCATCCGCCGCCGGGACCACGGCCTCGCCCGTCCCGGGGCCGTGCGCCTTGGTCTCCGACTCCTCGATTTAAGGCTCGTGCCGGCGCGTGTGGAACACGCTCTCGGACTCGCCCGACTGTGCCGCCGCGCGCGCCTCCTGGGACGCGCGCTCCACCTTGGGTGAATTCGGGTGGGACTGCATCCCACCGTCGGGGCGGAAGCGCATGCCTCCGCGCCGACGGCCCGATTGTCTTCGGTCGCTCATAATGGGTTAGTACGCTCTACGATAGATGTGAACATTCTGGAGGAGGCCCACGGCGAGCACGGCACAGACCGCCGCCGAGCCGCCATAACTAAGGAGCGGCAGGGGGATGCCTGTCACGGGCACCAATCCGATGTTCATGCCAACGTTGATGAAGACGTGGGAGAACCAGAGGGTCACCACGCCAGTGGCCAGTAGTCTTCCAAGGCGGTCGCGCGCCTCGCCGGCGATTTTCAACCCGCTGAACAACACCATCGTGTACAGGCCTGCCACGAAGATGCTCCCCACAAAGCCCATCTCCTCCGCGATCACGGAGAAGATGAAGTCGTTGTGGGCCCCCAACCGGGGGAGGTAACCCAGGGCATTCTGCGTCCCTTGACGCCAGCCCTTGCCCGTCAGCCCGCCGGAGCCGACGGAAATCAATGCTTGCTGCACGTTCCAGCCCTTCTGCCGCGCCAGCTCGCGGTAATACGCACGCTGCTCGGGCGTCGCGTTCTTGGGCTCGAACCCTTTGCCGAAATACACCATGAGCCGGTGCCGCTGGTACTCGCGCAGCTTGAGGATGCGCCACTTCTCGGGCGCAAAGAGAACGTCCGCCACCAGGATCCCCGCCAGGATCGCGCCCACGCCGACGATCCGCCCCAGAATCCGCACCGGCACCCCCGCCACGAACATCATGGCCAGCATGGTCGGCACCAGCACGATCGAGGATCCAAGATCGGGCTCCTTCAGAATCAGCAGGAAGGGCAGCAGGACCAACCCAAGCGTCTTGAACACCACGTTGGTCAGCCGCAACTCCTCGATCGGGCGGCTCAGGAACTGGCCGAGCGCCAGGATCACCGCGAGCTTCGCAAACTCGGACGGCTGGAGCTGGAACGGACCCAGATCGATCCAGCGCCGCGCGCCATTGCGGTCCACGCCGATCACCATCACCGCCACCAGGGCCACCATCGCCCCCCAGTAACCAATCCACGCCCACCGCGCGAGAATGTGGTAGTCCACCACACACAGCGCCACGGCCGCCGCGATGCCCACGACGAACCAGATGCCCTGCTTCCAGGTCACCGCGCCGTCCCCCAGTGTCGAGCTATAGACGAACGCGAGGCTCACCAGCATCAGCGCCAGCACCGGTCCGAGCAACGCCCAGGCAAACCGGGAGGTGCGGGGTTTGAGCTCGATCTCGCTGGTCATCTCAGCCTCCCCCCCGTCGCCCCAGCAACCCGGCGGAATCCGGTGTGTCGGAGTGAGCCACGGAACGCGCGCGAGTCTGCCCCTGCTCCCGCCGATGAATCGCCGCGAAGATGTCCTGGGCCACCGGCGCCGAGGTCCGGCCGCCGGATCCACCGCTCTCCACCACCACCACCACCGCGTAACGCGGGGATTCGTACGGCCCGTACGCCACAAACCAGGTGATCTTGTCGATCAACACCCGTCCGCGCTTCACCTCCGCCGTGCCGGTCTTCCCGCACACGCGAAATCCAGGAACCGCGGCCTCGTGTCCGGTGCCTTCCTCCTCCTCCACATCCGCCAGCATCGCCGCCCGGATCACCTCGAAATGCCGCACGTCCACGCCTGCGTCGGCCCGGATGCGCGGCGGATGCGCGCGCACCACGCGTCCCTCGGAATCCTCCACCTGCTGCACCAGGCGCGGCTGCAGCACCTTTCCTCCGTTGGCAATCGCCGAAACCATCACGGCGACCTGCAAGGGCGTGGTGGTGACCGGCCCCTGCCCAATGCTCAGGTTCTCGGTGTCCCCCTCGGTCCAGGGATCCCGCGCAATGCGCAGCTTCGCCAGGTAGTCCTCGTCCGGCAGGAATCCAGCCGACTCCGCGCCGATTTCGAATCCGGTCCGGCTGCCAAATCCGAGCCGTTCCGACATCGCCACGATCCGCGCGCGGCCCACCTGAACTCCGTGGTCGATGAAGTACGCGTTGCTCGAGCGCTTGAACGCCCGCTTGAAATCGTAGTCCCCGGGCGGCGCGGTATCGTCGATGGTGCGTCCGGCCGATTGCCAGTAACCGAGGTAGTGATGCTTCGCCTGGGGCTTGATGACGCCCTGCTCGAGGCCGGCCAGGGCCACGATGATCTTGAACACGGAACCGGGCGGGTAGGCGCCCGACACCGCACGGTTCATCTGGGGCCGCAGCTTCTCGTCGTTCAACCGCGCCATCTCGGTGGCTCCGATGCCACCCAGGAACAGGTTGGGATCGAAGTCTGGTGCCGACACCAGCGCGATGATGTCGCCGCTGTGCACGTCCATGACCACCACCGCGCCGCGGGTTTTGTCGCCCGCGACCTGTGCCAGCGATCGTTCCGCCGTGTGCTGGATGTCGACGTCCAGCGTCAGCCTCAGGTTCTGCCCCGGCTCGGTCGGCTGGTAGATGCTTTCCTCGTGACGGTAGCCCTGGCTGTTCACGCGCAGCGCCTTCACGCCCGCGCGCCCGCGCAGTTCGGTGTCAAAGCGCCCCTCCAGTCCGGCCACGCCCTCGTAGTCACGCAGGCGATAGCGGAACACCAGCGGGTCGGGATCGTTGTCCGATTCGTCGGAGCGCCGCAGATGACCCAGGACATGGGAGGCGAGAGGACCGCGCGGATAGGATCGGATGGCCTGCACTTCCAGGTCGACGCCCGGCACGCCGAGGCAGCGCTCGAAGAACAGCGCCATCTGCGGCGAGTCCAGATTCTCGACCACCGGGAGCGGCAGGGCGAGATCGCGTGTGTAATGCCGCTGGAAACGGTCGCCACTCACGGGCAGCGAGACGCCCAGCGCATTGGCCACCGCGGTCACGGTGTTCGTGTACACCTGCAGGCGCGCGTGCTGCTGGAGCGCGCGCCGCACGTCGAGGGTGGTGCGCACCCCCGGATTCCGCAGGCGGTAGCCGGGCAGCACGCGGTTCGTGTACTCGTAGGCGAACGAGCTGCGCAGTTCCTCGAGGTAGAGGTTCACGTCGAACGACGGGCGGTTCTCCGCGAGGGGAATGCCGTTGCGATCGAGAATCTTGCCGCGCACCGCCGGCACGCGCACGAGGCGCACCGACTGCGCCGCCTCCGATTGCGAGTACCGCTGCGCACCGAGCACCTGCAACCGCCAGATCCCCACCCCGAGCACGGCCATGCCGACCAGCACCACGACGGCCAGCGCGCGCAGGCGCCGGTCGTCTTTCTGGAGCTGGTCGATGATCAGCATGGCGCCTCCTCAGCGACGTCCGCGCGCGATCTCACGGTCATGATCCGTGCGATAGCCCGCCTTGGGCACGGGCTGGTATTGAAAGGCGGCGTCGATCCACCGGAAGAAACGGAACACCACCGGCGTCCCAATGGCTCCGGTCGCGGTCGTCACCACCCATTGCCAGAGCAGGCCTGGCCCTACCAGGGGCTCGTGGGTGAGGGGGGCGACGCGCTCCGGCCAGGGACCGCCCGCGTCGCCCGCCCCGGAGAGCAGCGGCCAAAAAACGCGCAGCAGAACCAGCGCGGCCACCGAGGCCACCAGCGCCGCTCCGGCACCCAGCAACGCCTGGGCCCAAGCGGATTCGCGCAGCAACACCTCCCGGCGCAGGTGCAGGAACACCCCCACGCCGGCGAGCGGCACGATGCTCAGGCCAAAGGGACCCGCGGACAACGCGTCGAAGGCCAGCCCGCCGAGGACCGCGGTGAGTGCCGTCATCGGCAGGCCCGCATGCAGCGCCACATACACCATCACCGAAGGCAGCAGATCCGGCTGCACCGCGGTCCATTCTCGGAAGCCCGGGATCGCCGCCTGCACGAACGCCAGCAGCAGGATCGTCAGCAGGATGGAGAGCGGATGGATCCAGTTCATGCGCGTCCTCAGGGCAACCGGATCCAGACGTGGTCGAGGGAGCCGAGATTCACCGAAAGCCGCACCCTCGCGTCCAGGTAGACGCCTTCGCCGACGGCGCGGGAGTCGATGACCTCGCCCACCAGGATTCCCGGCGGAAAAACCCCGCCCTGCCCACTGGTCACCACCCGCATGCCCGGCTTGACCACCGCCGACCGCGGCAGGAACGAGAGATCCACGATCGCCCCTTCGATGTCGCCGCCCGAAACGCCGCGCACGATGCCCGTGCTCCCTGAATCCGCCAGGGCCGCGGCCACCGGGCAGTTGGGATCGCCCACCAGGACGACGCGCGCGGTTCGCGGTCCCACCTCGGCGACCTTGCCCACGAGGCCCTCGGGGGTAAGCACGGCCAGATTGGTCACCACGCCGTCCCGTAGACCCACGTCGAGGTGCACACCACGCCACCAGTTCGCGGGATCGCGTCCGATGACGCGTGCGGGTTTGAGTTTCCACGGGGAGCGCGGCGCGTAACCGACCATTGCTCGGAGGCGGTCGGCTTCCTGCGCGGCGGCGCGCGCCTCGGCGGCCTCGAGCTGGAACAGGCGGTTTTGTTCCTCGAGCTCGCGGATCCGAGCCAGGAGGGCGCTGCGCGGCACGATGGCGGAGGCGGCCCGATCGGCGGTGTTCTGCACGGTGCTGGCAAGGCCGAAGAGCGGGAGGAAGAGGCTGGCCACCGCCATGCGCACGCGGGAACGCGTGTGCTCGGGCAGTGCCAGGAGGACCAGCACCACCAGCGCCACGGCGATGACAAGGACGAGATGGGGTTTGCGCAGCATTCCAGCCCGCTAGGCGGTGCTGGAGGAGGCGACCCGTTTGAGGAAGGAAAGTTCTTGGAGCACCCGGCCCGTTCCCTCCGCCACTGCGCTGAGCGGGTCGTCGGCAATGTGCACTGGCAGCCCGGTTTCCTGGGCCACCAGGCGGTCGATGCCGCGAACCAGCGCGCCACCCCCTGCCATCACGATCCCGCGATCGACCAGGTCGGCCGATAGTTCGGGCGGACAGCGCTCCAGGGTGAGCCGGATGTTTTCGAGAATGCTTGTGAGCGGTTCCTTGAGGGCGTCGCGGATCTCCTCCGATCGAATGGTCAGCGTTTTGGGCAGACCACTCCCGAGATCCCGGCCCTTGACCTCCATGGTCAACTCCTGTTCCAGCGGGAAGGCGGAGCCGATCCTAATCTTGATCTCCTCCGCGGTTCGTTCGCCGATCATCAGGTTGTAAGCCCGCTTCATGTGAGCAATGATCGTTTCGTCGAATTCGTCGCCCCCCACTCGGAGGGAGCGACTGAACACGATGCCGGCCAGGGAGATGATGGCGATTTCACAGGTGCCCCCGCCGATATCCACGATCATGTTGCCCGCCGGTTCGTGAACCGGCAGCCCCACGCCGATGGCCGAAGCCATCGGTTGCTCGATCAAATACACTTCACGCGCC
>CAZYJB010000003.1:0-12195 GCA_964647675.1 uncultured Verrucomicrobiota bacterium
ACCCCTTCGATGGTGGTGCGCTTCACCTGCGACGCCTTCGGGTCGAGGTACGATTTCGCGGGTTCCGAGGCGTCCACCGACGCGTTCAGGAACCCTTTGCGACCGAAAACCCGCTCCACGTTCTCCGGCGAAAGGCTTTCGCCCCCGCCGCGCACGCGGAACTCGCCGCTCACGACGTCCAGCCCGCGCAGTTCGTAATAGAGCTGGTTGACCGAGGGATCCACCTTCGCGGACGAGCCGGCGGGCAGCCTGTGGTCGGGCGGATAGGCGTTGCGGTCGGCCTTGTAATTCTCGATGGCCGTCTGCAACTGCTGCAGCTCGGCGTTCATGCGCGAGGTCACCTTGGCCGAGCGCGCGGCGCCGGTGAGGCCCACCGCCAGACCCGCCAGCACCGCGATGATCGCAATCACGGTGAGGAGCTCGATCAGCGTGAAACCGCCGTTCCGGCCGAAAACTGGTGAGGTGCGGGTCATGGGAAAGGGATGAAAGGTCAAGAGGCGCGCCCGCGCAATTCCTCCTCCATGCGCTCGCTGAGCCATTGCTTCATCATGCTCTGGTAATTGAGGTAGCGGGACCTCGCGAGGCGCTTCATGCGCGACAGCATGCGCGGATCCATGCGCAGCGTGATGGTGACCGACTCGGACGACTCGGCACCCGACGCCACCGCGGATTCCATCAGCCGCAGATCGATGCGGTTCCCCTCCCAGAAAGCCGCCTCGGCTTCCTCGCGGTCGAAGAGCGGGACTTCGTCCCAGGACGTGACAGGATTCATGACGCAACCTCCGAAGGAAGGCGGACAGGAGTGGAAACCATCCCGGCACCCGGCAGGAGTCCGGGGAAAGCCGGAGCCAGTCTCGAATTCAGGATCAGGACTGCAGAGCCTGACTGACCTTGCGCTCGTAGAAGAACGTCTCCTCCGGCTCGAACAATCGCGCGAGGATGACGCGGACCAGGCGGCCGTTGGTGCGATACACGGTGAAGACCCCCTTCCCCCCCACGGTCTTCCCGAGGTGAAAGAAACGCGCCTGCGCCGCGAACCGTTCCGAGTCCGGCAGCAGCTTGATGGCAAACGGATCCTCGAACGACTCCTCCACGTCCGCCGGCGTCAGGTCGTCCGGGAACTGGAAAGGCGGATGGCTCCAGTCGAATTCCATCAGGCAAATGCAAACACGTTGTATGGTAAACGCCCATGCAATGTAACTACTTTGTATTTACACGCAGGCCGACCAGCCGTCAAGCGGGACCTCACCCTTGTAAGCGGGTCGAAAAAACCATCGTAGGGTTTTTGAAGGGAGGGCATTGCGTCAAAACACCCCGACTCGCCGAAGCAAGCCGGGGTGTAGGAATTCATGATCGCCTCGGGGGCTGGAGGAGCGCGGGCTACTCGCCGCCGTCCTTGCTCACGTCACCGACGCCTTCGATCAGCTTGATGAGGGGCAGGAAGAGCGCGATGACGATCGAGCCGACCACCACGGCGAGGAAGACGATCATGATCGGCTCCAGCAGCGAGGTCATGGCCGAGACCGCGTTGTCGACCTCGTCGTCGTAGGTGTCGGCGATCTTCATGAGCATCTCGGGCAGCGCGCCGGTCTGCTCACCGACGTCGACCATGGAGATGACCATGGGCGGGAAGACATTGGCCGACTCGAGGGGCGCGGTGATGGTTTCGCCCTCCTTCACGCTCTCGTGGATCTTCATGACGGCGTTGCCGACGATTACGTTGCCGGAGGTTTCGCGCACGATGGTGAGCGCCTGGAGGATGGGCACACCGGAGTGGACCAGAGTGCCGAGCGTGCGGCTGAAGCGCGCGATGGCCACCTTGGTGAACACGGGACCGAGCACCGGCATCTTGAGCTTCACCTTGTCGAGGACGCGGGTGCCCAGCTTGGTCTTGGCGAAGATCTTGAACAGGATGACAAAGATCACGAGACCGATGATCACCGGACCGGGCATGGGGAAGCCCCCCGCCCATTCCGGGAACATGATCGTGTAATTCTTCATCGCCTCGGAGATCTGCAACACGAAGTTCGTGAAGCCGGGCAGCGCGGCGCCGTCCATCATGTCGCCGAAGATCGTCTTGAACTTGGGCACCACGAAGATCATGAGGACCGCCAGGATGATCACGGCGACGGTCATGACGGCGACCGGGTAGAACATGGCCGCGATGACCTTGCCCTTGATCTTCTGGGCTTTCTCCATGAACTCGGCGAGGCGGTTGAGCACTACTTCCAGCACGCCGCCGAGCTCGCCGGCCTTCACCATGGAGACGAACAGGCGGTTGAAGATCTTGGGATGCTGCGCCAGCGCCTCGGAGAACGTGCTGCCGCCCTCGATGGCCATGGAGAGATCGCCCAGCGTCTTCTTGAGCACCGGGTTCTTCTCCTGCTTCTGCAGCACGCGCAAGCCGCGCAGCAGCGGAAGGCCGGCATCCACCAGCGTCGCAAGCTGGCGCGTGAAGGTCGTGAGCTGCTTGGTCTTGACGCCGCCGAAGCCGGGGATGCGGATGTTGAGGTCGCGCCGCGCGCCCTTGCCCGGGGCGGCCTTGGCCACCTTCTTGCCGCCGGCGTCCTTCTTCGGCTTCTCCGCCTCCACCACCTTGGTGGGGAAATAGCCCATCTCCTTGAGGCGGCTGATGGCCTCGTTCTGGTTGCCGACCTCGAGCGTCCCCTTGGTCTCTTTGCCACGGGAATCCATGGCAACGTAATTGAACTTGGGCATGGTGGACCTCCGATCAGGTGTACTTCAGGACCTCTTCAATGGTGGTGGAGCCGTCGAAAATACCGCGCAGGCCATCCTCCCGCAAGCTGACCATTCCGATCTCCATGGCTTTCTGTCTGACCACAACCGTAGGCGCGCGTTCAATGATCAGCTGGCGGATGGTGTCATTGACCATGAGCAGCTCGAAGATGCCGCGGCGTCCCTTGTAGCCGGTGTCGTTGCAGGTGCCGCAGCCGCGACCGTAGTAGAACACCTTGTCCCCGACATCGTGCGGCGAGAGGTTGAGGAGGGAAAGCTGGGTTTCGGTGGGCTCGAACGAGGTGCGGCACTGCTTGCAGATGGTGCGGACCAGGCGCTGGGCGAGCACGCATTGCAGGGTGGACGCGATGAGGAAGGGCTCGACGCCCATGTCGATGAGGCGCGTGACGGCGCCCGGCGCATCGTTGGTGTGCAGCGTGGTGAGCACCAAGTGACCGGTCAGGGAGGCCTGGATCGCGATCTGCGAGGTCTCCAGGTCGCGGATCTCACCGACCATGATGATGTCGGGGTCCTGACGCAGGAAGGAGCGGAGGGCCTTGCCGAAGGTCATGCCCACGGCCTCGTTGATGGCCACCTGCATGATGCCCTCGATGTCGTACTCGACGGGGTCCTCGGCGGTGAGGAGCTTCGAGTCGAGCGTGTTCACACGGCGCAGGCAGGAGTAGAGCGTGGTGGTCTTGCCGGAGCCGGTGGGGCCGGTGACGATGACGATGCCGTTGGGCTGCTGGATGGCCTCGTTGATGTAGTCGTAGATGTACTTGGGCAGGCCCAGCGCCTCGACCTCGAGCTTGGTGGCCTCGCGATCGAGCACGCGCAGCACGACCGATTCGCCGAACTGCGTGGGGAGCGTGGAGATACGCAGGTCGACCTGGCGTCCGGCGAGGGTCAACGAGATACGGCCGTCCTGCGGCAGCCGGCGCTCGGAGATGTCGAGGTTGGCCATGACCTTGAGGCGCGAGGTCACGGGCAGCGCGAGATGCTTGGGTGGCGGCGCCATCTCATAGAGCGCGCCGTCGACACGGTAGCGGATCTTGAACTCCTCCTCGAACGGCTCGAAATGGATGTCGCTCGCGCGGTCGGCGATGGCCTGGGTCAGGACCAGGTTGACGAACTTGACGATGGGGACGTCGTTGGCGAGGTCGTTGAGGTCGATGGCCCCGCCGCGTTCGGCCTCGGCAGCCTGGTTCTCGATTTCCGAGTCGGCCCCGATCTCCTTCAGCAACTGGGCCAGCGTATCCGAGCCCTCGCCGCCGCCGTAATGCTTGTCGATGGCCTGCTGGACCGCCTTGCGATCGGCCACCACGGGCACGATTTCGTAGCTGATGGTGAACCCGAGTTCGTCCAGGGCGCTGGGGTTCAGCGGGTCGGCCAGAGCCAGTTGGAGGGTCGAACCGTGCAACGCGTAGGGCAGGCACTGGAACGACTTGGCGGTCGCGGCCGGCACCGCCTTGAGCGTGGCCTCGTCGGGCGTCCAGCCGCGCAAGTCCACGACCTCGGTGCCGATGTGTTCGGCGACGATCTGCAGCTGGGAATCGGGATCCAGGATGCCGAAGTCGGCCAGCACTTCGTCGACCTGTTTTCCGCTGCGTTGCAGCTCCTGGACCACCTCCTCGTACTGGAGATCGTCGATGAGGTTGCGCTCCTTCACGAGCGCCAGCAGCGGATGAGAAACGGAGTCTGCCATGGTGCCCTTCGATTCGGCTTCGGCTAGCGGGAGACGGCGGCGGCCGCCTGGGCGGCCTCGAGCTCCTGGAGTTTCTGCAGGATCGTGGTGGGGTCCTGCGACTTGGTGATGACCTCCTCGCGCGAGATGAGGCCCTGCTGGTACTTGTCGAGCAGGAACCCGTCGAGCGTGACCATGCCGTACTTGGCGCCGGTCTGGATGTCGGACTGGATGCGGAAGGACTTGTTGTCGCGGATGAGTGCGGCGATGGACGGGGTATTGACCATGATCTCGAAGATCGCCACGCGGCCGGGCTTGTCGTGCCGCGGCAGGAGCAGTTGGGAGATCACCGCCTGGAGCACCGTGGAGAGCTGGATGCGCACCATTTCCTGCTGGTTCACCGGGAACGCATTGACGATACGGTCGATGGTCTTGGCGGCCCCGGTGGTGTGCAGAGTGCCGAAGACCAGGTGACCCGTCTCGGAAGCCGTGATGGCGGCCTCGATCGTTTCCAGGTCGCGCATTTCGCCGACGAGGATGACGTCGGGATCCTGACGCAGCGCGCGGCGCAGCGCCTCGGCGAAGCTGGGCACGTCGACGTTCACCTCGCGCTGGGTGACGACGGCCTTCTTGTGCTTGTGATAGTACTCGATCGGATCCTCGATGGTGATCAGGTGCGCGTCGTCGCGCTCCTCGTTGATGATGTTGATCATCGAGGCCAGCGTGGTGGTCTTTCCCGATCCCGTGGGACCGGTCACCAGCACGAGACCGCGCGGCTTGTAGAGCAGCTCACGCACGGAAGGCGGGATGCCGATCTGCTCCATGGTGAGCAGCTTGGTCGGGATCTGCCGCAGCACCATGCCGAAGTTGCCCTTTTCCTTGAACACCGAGACGCGGAATCGCGCCATCTCGCCGAAGGCGAATCCGAAGTCGGCGCCGCCGCGTTCGCGCACGCTGCGGATCTGTTCCTCCGAAGTGATGGACCGCATCAGGTCCTCGGTGTCCTCGGAGCGCAGGGGTGGGCCCTCGACGCGGTGCAGCACGCCGTGCACACGCAGGACGGGGGCGGTTCCAACGCGGAGGTGCAGGTCGGCGGCGTTTTCGGACACCACCAACTGCAGGAGATCGGACATCGAATAGGCCATGGATCGGGATCGGGATCGGACGGTCGCTCAGGAGGGTGGGAGAGGGGCTGGGGCGGCGGGTTGGCGGCGTGCGTTCACTCAAGATCGCCGACGGTGGCGCGGATGACCTCGTCGGCGGTGGTCATGCCGGCGACCACCTTGCGCGCGCCGTCCTCGCGCAGCGTGCGCATGCCGGCTTCGCGGGCGCGGGCGCGCAGGACCGAGGAACTGACCTTCTCGTAGATCAGCTTCCGCGCCTCGTCGTCGATGAGGAAGATCTCGAAGATACCCATGCGCCCGCGGCAACCGGTCTTGTTGCATTCCGAGCAGCCCTTGCCCCGGGTGAACTTCGCGGAAGCGGCGTCGGACGACGAGATCTTGAGCGCCTTCAACTCGGTCTCGGTGGGCATGTAGGGGGCGCCGCAGTGTTTGCAGATTTTGCGCACCAGACGCTGGGCGATGAGTGCGCGGGCGGACGACGCCACGAGGAACGGCTTGATGCCGATGTCGATGAGACGCGTGACGGCGCTGGGCGCGTCGTTGGTGTGCAGGGTGGAGAAGACCAGGTGACCGGTGAGCGACGCATTGATCGCGATGGTCGCCGTCTCCATGTCGCGGATTTCACCCAGCATGATGATGTTGGGCGCCTGGCGGAGCATCGAGCGCAGGGCGTTGGCGAAGGAGAACCCGATCGCCTCATGCACCTGCACCTGGTTGATGCCGGACATCTGGTACTCGACCGGGTCCTCGACCGTGATGATTTTGCGGTCGGGGCGGTTGATGTAGTTGAGGCAGGAATAGAGCGTGGTGGTCTTGCCGGAGCCGGTGGGCCCGGTGACCAGCAGGATGCCGTCCGGCAGGCTGATCAGGCGCTCAAAGGTCTGCTGGTCGTCGGAAAGAAAGCCCAACTGGCCGAGACCGAGCTTGAGGCCTTCCTTGTCCAGAATACGCATGACGATGCTCTCGCCATGGTTGGTCGGCAGGCACGAGACACGAAGATCGATGATTTTCGCGCCGACATTGCACTGGATGCGTCCGTCCTGCGGGATGCGCCGTTCCGCGATGGACATGTTGGACATGATCTTCAGGCGGCTGATGATCGACGCCTGGAGGCGCTTCGGCGGCGCCTTCATCTCATGGCACATCCCGTCGATCCGGTACCGGACGCGGAAGCGTTTCTCGAGCGGTTCGAGATGAATGTCCGAGGCGCGCAGGCGGTAGGCCTCGACGATCAGGCCGTTCACCAGCTTGATGATCGGCGCATCGGCGTCCACCGCGGCGCCGTCGGACTCCTCGAGACTCCCGAGGCGGCCGATCTCGACTTCACCCTCGGTGATGTCCTGGATCATCTTGGACACCGAATCATCCGCGCGGCCGTAGTAGCGGGTCAGCGCGGCTTCGATGTCGTCCGGACTCGCCACCATGACGGTGACGTTGCGGTTGAGCAGATGCTGGAGGGCGTCCAGCGTCTCCAGATCGGACGGGTCGCTCAGGGCGACGGAGACGGAGTCCTCCGTGGCATAGACCGGAATGGTGTTGTACTTCTTGGCGACATTGCGCGGGACGGTGTTCAGCACGTCGTCCGCGATGCGCATCTCGGCGAGATTGACGAACTCGGCATTGAAATGGGCCGCCTTCGCCTGCGCGACCTGGGCGGGGGAGAGCACCCTCCCGGCGACCAGCAGGTCCACCACCCCTTCGCCGGTTTCGTCGGCCTTGGGTCGGACGGTGTCGACCTGATCATGGGAGACGGACCCCATTTCGATCAGGTGATCGATCAGATAATCGTCGCTTGCTGCCACGGCTTTATAGGGTCCCGCCGCCGCATGATGGGAGGCGCTTGGACGGCGCGATGGTAGGGGGTGCGGGGGTCAAGTCAACGGCGAGCACAAGTGTACGCCAAAGTTGGTACCGGACCCGTCCCCGGGTTCGCACCCTGCCTTGGGAGCTGGTCAGTACCCCCCCTGCCCCAGGCTTTCGCGTTGGGTCCCGGAGGCCTTCGACCCCGCCGCTTCGCGCCGGCGGAACTCGTCCAGGATGGCCGCCGTGGCACTGGCACCGCACCGAGTGGCCCCCAACTCGCGCACGCGTATCAGGCCATCCAGGTCACGCACGCCGCCCGCCGCCTTGACCTGCACACGGTCCGAACAGGCCGCGCGCATGAGTGCGAGATCGTGCTCCGTGGCGCCACGATAGTTGTAGGAACCATCCGGCTGTTTCACGAATCCGTAACCGGAGGACGTCTTGACCCAATCGGCGCCCGCCGCGTCGCAGATCGTGCACAGGCGGCGCTTGAAGGCATCGCCCTCGAGACCCGCGCCCCCCTTTCCCAGGTAGTCGTTTTCGAAGATCACCTTCACCTTCGCGCCATGCCGGTGGGCTTCGTCACAGACCGCCTGCACGTCCTGACGCACGAAGTCCCAGTCCCCGCTCAGCGCCTTGCCGACGTTGATGACCATGTCGATCTCCACTGCGCCATCGCGGCAGGCGAGGCTGGTTTCGAACCGCTTGACCTCGGTGGCGCTGTTGCCGTGTGGAAAACCAATCACGCACCCCACCCGCACCCCGGTGCCACGCAGCAGATCCACCGCGCGCTTCACGGCGTAGGGCTTGATGCACACCGACGCCACCCGGTAGCGCGCCGCCAGCCGGCATCCTTCGTCCAACTCCTCATCCGTCATCGTCGGATGCAGGAGCGAGTGGTCGATGGTCTGCGCCAGCTCGTCGTAGGTGTGCGTCATGGCAACCAGCGTGGAATTCGGCTGCGCCCCGACTCAATCCCATATTCCACCCCCTGACTCCCGCGTTGCGAAGGACCGAAGATCGGGTCGAACCAAGAAGAGCACGAAGGGGAAAGCTGGGGAGATCAGGATTTCCGACCCAGGATACGGTCCAGCGAATCGGACGTCTGGTGGATCAGCGCCTCCGGATAGTGCTGGTAGGGATGAAAGTATTCGAAGGTGAGGTACCCACGGTAGCCCACGGCGTCCAGGGCGTCGGTGACGGCCGGCCAGTTGGTGGTGCCATCGAGGAGGGGCCGGAAGGTCTCGAGCGAGAAGTCGGTGCCTTTCTTGGTGAACTCCTTGAGGTGCACGTTGCGCGTGCGCTTTCCGAGCACCGGCACCCAATGCTCGGGGAACTGGAACATCGAAATGTTGCCGGTGTCGAAGTGCACCTGGACGCGGTCGCTGCCGAAGCTGTCCACGAAGGTGTTCATCTCCATCGGGGTCATGAGGTACCCGTTGAAGAAGATGTTCTCGATGTTGAGGTAGACCTTCAGGCGCTCGGCCTCTTTAACGAGGCGGCCCACCGCCTCGCGCGCGCGCCGGTCGCAGACGTCGTTCGGGACCGGCTCGTGGTCGGTGCGCCAGGGAATGTGCACGGCCCCGGGCACGACGAGGACGTTTTCCACGCCGAGATCGTGCGCCGCGCGCGCGATGAGGCCCGCCAGTTCCAGCCCGCGCTCCCGCTTGGCGGGGTCGTTCGAGGTCAGCGGATACGGCCAGAAGAGGAAGGAGCACAGACCGCTGATGCGGATGCCGATGTCGTCGGCCATTTTCCGGATCGCCTCGAACTCGCGCGTGCCCGACTTGGGCGACAGGTCGCTGTCGAGGTCGTAGTTCAGTTCGATGCCGTCGAAGCCCGCATCCTTGGCGAGCTGCAGGCATTCGCGGAGCGACATGCGCTGCGGGTAGGGGAATGCCCAGAGATTGATCGACTTGAGCATGTCATAGCGCTTCGGAGAACCGCGCCGTTCGTCGGGCCGCCGTGCTTCGGCGGCGCGTGCGGGCGCGGGTTCGAAGGCGAACATGGGCAGGCTCGCGGAAGCGAGGGCCGTGCGCAGCGCGCCACGCCGGGTCCAGAGTGCGCCGGACGAACCGCCGGCCGGATCGGGGGAGGAGGGAGGAGGCGTCGGGTTCATGGAGAGACCGTCAGGGTGGGCCAACCGTGGCCGCGCATCAACGGGTGCCCGTTCCGCCCGGGCTTTTGACTTGGGTTCATTTCCCCCCTAGCGTCGCGCGCACATGAATCTCCTGCGCCAGAGCGACGCGGACTTTGATTCGCGCCTCCGCGCCCTTGCGGCGAGTTCGAGCCTGTTCGACGACGTGATCGAGCAGCGCACGCGCGACGTGGTCCAGGCGGTGGCGAGGCGCGGCGACGAGGCGCTGGTCGAGTTCACCGAACGCTTCGATGGCGTGCGGCTCGAGCCCGCCGAGTTCGCGGTCAGCACGGCCGAGATCATGGCCGCGTCGCTCAAGGCCACGCCGGAAATCCGCGCGGCGGTGCGGGAGGCGGACCGTAACATCGCCGCCTTCGCCAAGAAATCGCTGCGCCGGAGCTGGTGGGCACGCAATTCGCACGGCGCCGTGGTGGGTGAGAAATTCGATCCGCTGGCCCGCGTGGGCATTTACATCCCGGGCGGCACCGCGCCCCTGGCGTCGACCGCCCTCATGACCGTCACCCTCGCGCGCGTGGCGGGATGTCCGCAGATCGTGGTCTGCACCCCGCCCGGCCGCGACGGTCAACTCAATCCCGCGCTGCTGTTCGCGGCGCGCGCCGCGGGCGCGACCGAGATCTACAAGGTGGGCGGAGCGCAGGCGGTGGCGGCCCTCGCGTTCGGCACCCCGACCATTGCGCGGGTGAGCAAGGTGTTCGGTCCGGGCAACGCGTACGTCGTGGCGGCGAAGCGTCTGCTCTTCGGCCAGGTGGCCATCGATCTTCTGCCCGGCCCCAGCGAGGTCCTCGTGCTGGCCGACGACTCGGCTCAACCGGCCTTCATCGCCGCCGACCTGCTGGCGCAGGCCGAGCACGGCTCGGGCCATGAGCGGGTTTGGCTGGTGACCCCCTCGTCCCGCATGATCGCCGCCGTGCGGCAGGAGATCGCGCGCCAGCTTCCGCAGTGCAGCCGGCGCGAGTTCATCACGAAGGCGCTCGCCGCCAATGGGTGGCTGATCCAGGTGAAGAACCTCGCCGCCGGAGTGGAGGTGGCCAACCTGCTCGCGCCCGAGCATTGCGAGATCCACACCCGCGGCGCGGGCGCCCTTTCCAAAGGGATCGTCACGGCCGGCGCCATCTTCCTCGGTCCCTGGTCACCGACGGTACTCGGCGATTACGTGGCGGGCCCCAGCCACACGCTGCCCACCGGCGGCGCGGGCCGCTCCTTTGCCGGCCTCACGGTCGACCAGTTCCAGCGACGCACGAGTGTGGTGGAGTACACCAAGGCGGCCCTCAAGAAGGCCGCGCGCGGTGTCGAGACCTTCGCCGGCCTCGAGGGTCTGGACGCCCACGGCCGCTCGGCCAGCATCCGGATCACGCGCCCTTAACCCGACGCCGCGCCGCGCCCACCCCCTTCTCCGTTCGCGTTTCCCGTGACCGCTCCCCTTCGTTCCCGTCCTGAGCTGGTGCGCCCGCTGGTGCACGCGTTGCATGCCTACACGCCCGGCGAGCAGCCGAAGATCGCCGGCCTGATCAAACTCAACACCAACGAGAATCCCTACCCGCCGGCGCCGGCGGTCCTGCGCGCCGTGCGGGCCGCGACCGATGGCCGGTTGCGCCTCTACCCCAACCCCACGGCGGAACGTCTTCGCGCGCGGCTGGCAGAACTGCACGGCTGCACGCCCGACCACGTGATCGTCGGCAATGGCAGCGACGAACTGCTGGCCATGGCGGTGCGCTGCTTCGTGGAACCCGCCGCGAAACGCGCGACCTCCGCCAGCCGCGTCCAGTATTTCGAGCCCAGTTACTCGCTCTACCCGGTGCTCGCCGGCACCCACGGTGCCGTCTGTCACCCGGTGCCGCTCGCGGAAGGGTTTGCGCTGCCCGATCCCGTCTCCCTCCGCCGCGGAGGACGGTTCGACGCGCACGCCGCGCTCACCCTGGTCACCACGCCCAACGCACCCAGCGGCCGCGGCTACCCGACGGAGGAACTCGACCGACTCTGCGCGGCGTTGCGCGGTGTGGTGGTGCTGGATGAGGCCTACGTGGATTTTGCCGAGGAGAACGCCATGGCCCTGGCGTTGAAACACCCGCACGTGCTCGTCGCGCGCACGTTCTCGAAGGCGTACTCGCTCTGCTTCCAGCGGGTAGGCTATTTCGTCGGACCTCCCGACCTGATCGCCGCGCTGCACAAGATTCGGGACAGCTACAACGTCAACGGCCTGGGCCAGGTGGCGGCCGAGGCGACTCTGGATCACCTGCCGTACTACCAGCGCAACTTCGCACGCATCGTGGCCACGCGGGAACTCCTGTCGCGGGAACTGAGAAAGCGCGGCTTCGGCGTCCTGCCCTCCAGCACCAACTTCCTCCTCGTCGAACCGCCGGCACCTGCGGCCGGCCAATGGCTCGAAGCCCTGCGCGCGCGCAAGGTCCTCGTGCGCTGGTTCCGGAGCTCGCCGGTGGAACGCTATCTGCGTATCACCATCGGCACCCCCGTGGAGGCAAGGGCGCTCCTGCGCGCGGTGGACCACGTCCTCCGCGCCGGCCATCGAGCGCCACGGCGCGCGTGACCGGGACGGACTGGAAACGCCCGCCCCGACCCGATGACTACCGAGCAAAAACCCTCGCGAGCCGGCCTGCTCTGGCTGGTGCTCATCTTCACGCCCGCGGTGGTCATCGTCATCGTCATTCTGGCGTTTAGCTTTTTGGGCTATG
>CAZYJB010000003.1:12205-18353 GCA_964647675.1 uncultured Verrucomicrobiota bacterium
GCACCGGCACGATCACTCCGAAATGGCGGAAGCCGCCGCCGGCCGCCCTCTCCACCAATCTCCCGGCGACACCGCCATCGACATCGCCGCCGCCAGCGCCGCCGTCCCTCCCCCAGCCCCCGTCTCCGCCCCAGCCATGAGTGCTCTCCTCGACGACGTGCGGAAGTCCCCGACCCTGGCGCGTGCCGTGCCCTTCGTGGTCTTCCTCATCCTGACCTCCCTCCAGGGTTCGTTCGGCGACTCCGGGCGGTATTGGGTCTACCTGGCCAAGACCCTGGTGGGCGCCTGGATGCTCTGGGAGTTGCGCAGCGCCATCCCCGAGATGCGCTGGGCCATCAGTGCCGAGGCCGTGGTGGTCGGCGTGCTGGTCTGCGTGATGTGGGTGGGGATCGATCCCCTCTATCCCAAGCAGGACCAATTGTGGTTCCAACTCGGACTCGGGGAGGATCCCGCCAAGAACCCGCCCAAGCTCTGGAATCCGTTCGAGCAATACGGAGCCGGCAGCCTCATGGCGTGGTTTTTCGTGGTCGTGCGCCTCGCGGGTTCGACGCTCGTGGTCCCACCCCTCGAGGAGGTGTTCTACCGGTCGTTCCTTTACCGCTATCTGGTCACCCCCGAGTTCGAGCGGGTGCCGTTGCATTACCGGCACGGATTCGCGCTGGCGATTTCCGTGCTGATCTTCGCCTTCACGCACCACCAGTGGCTCGCGGCGATCCTGTGCGGTCTCACCTACCAGTTCCTCGTGTTCCGGAAGAACCGGCTGGGGGACGCCATCACGGCCCACGCCGTGACCAATTTTCTGCTCGGGCTTTGGGTGGTGGGACGTGGCGACTGGATCTTCTGGTGACCGGTTGCGAGGCGCGGGCAAGGTGGGTGCCAGTTCCCGGTGGCGCCGCGGGGTGTGGTGAAGGGCCGTGGAGGACGCGCAGCGGTGGCCCGGCAGGGACGCCGGGCCACCGTTCCCGTGAAGTTCCACCGAATCGTTCCGCCTACGACTTCTTGTCGCGGAACATCTTCTTCTCCCAGGTGGCCTGCTTGCCCTTGGCCTCGCGGATGAACGGCGCGAGAGAGGCCATGTTCAACACCCGGTGGTTGAGCCAGCCGAACGGCGCACGCATGGGACGCGCGAAATCGACGAACAGCACCACGCGATAACCGTCCGTGTCATTCCACACCTCATGATTGTAGGTGTCGTCGAAGATCAGGCACTTGCCCTCCTGCCAGAGCTGGATCTGGTCCGCGATGCGGATGCGCACCTTCTCGCGCGGTTCCGGCACCAGCAGCCCCAGGTGGAGGCGGAGCACGCCGACGTACGGACCCCGGTGCGGCGGGATGTGCTTGTGCGGCGAGAGGATGGAGAAAAACGCCGTCTTCACGCCCGGGATCCGGCGCAGGACCCGCATGGTCTCGGGACAACGCTTCGCGTTCTCCTCGCAGTCCATGCCGATGCCCATGAGGAAGAACGTCTTCCACTGGTCGTCCTTCTGGATGAGCCCGACCTCCTTCACGATGTCCTGGAAGGACGGCATCTGATCGCGGTACTTCATCACCGCGTCGAGTTCGGCGCGCACCTTGCGCCAGTCGGACTCGACCTCATCGACCCACGGGAAGTGCGCGTTGCTGTAGACGGGCACGTCGGGGATGAGGGACGCGCGGGCGAGCACCGCCTCGAAGCTGTCGGTGAACTTCGCCAGCAGCTTGCGCCGGAGCGTGGTCGGCGGCTTCAGCCGGAACGTGCGGTCCAGGATGTTGGCGGGAATGTTGGGGCCGGAGAACGAAACATTCATCGGGTCGACGAGAGGCGCGGGCAGGATGCCTTCGGTGTCATTCGGGTGCCAATCCGGAAAACAGAGCGGAGGCGGTTCCGGCCGGCGGGGCGGGGCGATGTCGCCGGCTGGACGCAGCAGGCGAAGGACTGAGCCACGGAAAGCGGGGGAGCGATGTCTCCCCAGACCCCGAGTCGCGAGACGCAGCTCGTGACCCATGCGGCTTGAGACGGCTAGGGCACGGGACCCGCGGCCGGGGGTGTGGACGTCAGGATGCGGAAGACCGAGTCGCCATGCGTCAGCACGCGCAGTTCCACCCACCCCGCGCCGGGATGGATACCGTCCCGCTTCGCATGCCCCAGCACCAGCCGTCCGCCGTCCGCGAGCAATGCCGGCGTTTCCGGCGCGTCGAGCAGCTTCTGGGAGAGCGATTGCGAGCGCGCCCCGGCGGTCTTGGGTCCGAAGGGCGGATCCGCCACGATGAAGTCGAACCGCCTCCCGGTTTCGACGAGCTGGCGCAGCGCCGGGAACACATCCTGAACCCGCAACTCGTGACCGAGTTCGGCCAGGCCGAGGTCGCGCGCGTTTTCGCGGATGAAGCGGGCATGGCGGCTGGAGAGTTCGACGCTCAGCACGCGCTGCGCGCCGCGGCTGAGGCACTCCAGGCCGAGCGCGCCGGTCCCCGAAAACAGATCCAGGACGCTCGCCCCTTCGATCGAGGCGCCGAGACTGTTGAACACGGCCTGGCGCACGAGATCCGGCGTCGGTCGCACGGTCATGCCCTTGGGCGTGGCGAGCAAACGCCCGCCCGCGATTCCACCGATGATACGCACCGGCGAGGATGGGGACACCACCGCCCTCGGTTCCAAGCCCCAACCGCATCGCGGCCAGGCCCGGGCCGGGACCGCGCTTGACCCGGGAGGTCTGGCGATCGGACACTGGCTCAGCGCATGAAGTTGACCTGCACCGCCTTCGTTCTGCTGACCGCCCTGGTCGTCGGACGGACCCTTCAGGCCGCTGACGCCGTGAACGGCATCGTGGCCATGGTCGGCGATTCGGTCATCACCTTCGAGCAGGTGGAACGCCTCATCCAGCGCACCGTCGAACTGGAGCGCAGCAAGTACGCCACCCAGCCTGAATCCCTTCGTCGCGCCATCGCCGAAGCGCGCAAAGCCGGCGTCGAAACACTGATCAACCGCCGCCTGATCCTGGAGGCGTTCAAGGATCTCAAGTTCTCGATCCCGGAGACCATCATCGAGAAGAACGTCGAGGCGGAGATCAAGCAGCGCTACGGCGAACGCACCACCCTCGCCAAATCGCTGCAGAGCGAGGGCATGACGTTCGAGAGTTTCCGCAAGGAGATCCGCGAGCAGTTCATCGAGGCGGTCATGCGCAACCGAAACGTTCCGCGCGACGTCCTCGTTTCGCCGGGCCGCATCGAGCGCTACTACCGCGACAACCTCGAGAAGTACCAGATCCCGGACCAGGTGAAGCTGCGCATGATCGTGATCGACAAGACGCGCACGCCCGCCGACGCCATGCGACTCGGCCGCGAAATCCTCGCCAAGCTCGACGAGGGCGCCGAGTTCGCCGAGATGGCGGCCGTTTACTCCGACGGTTCCCAAGCGCGCGAGGGCGGTGCCTGGGGCTGGGTGGACCGCAAGGTCCTGCGCGAGGACCTCGCCGACATCGCCTTCACCCTGCCGGCCGGGAAGCGCAGCGATCTCATCGAAAAGGCCGAGGCCGTCTACATCATGCTGGTGGAGGAAAGTCGCGTCGCGCACGTGCGCCCCATTGGCGAGGTGCGCGAGGAGATTGAACGCGCCCTCACCACCGCCGAACGCACCCGACTGCAAAAGGCGTGGATCGATAAGCTGCGCAAGAACCAGTTCGTGCGGACCATCGTGAACTGAACGGACGCCCGCGCCGGCCATGAGCCGCCGAGTCACGCCCTCCCCGATTTCCGCCGCCGGCCTCGCGCTCCTGCTCGCCCTCCTCCCGCGCCCCGCTTCGCGCGCTGCGGCGCCCGGGCCCGCGCCGGCCCCGCCTTCCGCCGCGGCGTCGTTACCTGCCCTGCCGCCGAGCGGATTCCACCACGAGCCTCTCGTCCTTCGCGCCCAACCCCCAGCGGGCGCCCAGTGGCGTTTCACGACCAACGGTTCCCTCCCCTCCGCCACGCAGGGCAATGCCTGGACCGGCGAACTCCGTCTCACCCACACCGCCGTCCTCCGGCTGGCGGCCGTTTCCGGTGCCGCGTCCCCGAAGGCTTCGCCGGGAATCGTGACGCGGACCTACCTTTTCCCTCGCCAGGTGATTGGGCAGACCGGCGAGGGGTTCCCCGCCACCTGGGGCGTGCGCGAGGGCCGACCGGTTCCCGCGGATTACGCCATGGACCCCGAAATCGTGCGGGGTGCGGCGTATGCCACGGACATCGAACGATCGATGACCGCGCTGCCCTCGTTGTCGGTGGTCCTGGCGCCCGACGAGCTCTTCGGTGCCGTCCGTGGCATCTACAGTCACCCGATGGAGACCGGCGGTGAATGGGAGCGTGCCGCCAGCTTCGAACTGTTGGGCGACCCGGCGGTGATCGGGCCCGTGGACGGCGGGATTCGCATCCAGGGAGGTTGGAACCGGCGTCCGGAGGAGAGCCCCAAACACGCCTTCCGCCTCGTCTTCCGCAAGCGCTACGGACCCGCGCAATGGAAGGCCCCGGTGTTTGGGGCGGGCGCACCCGTGGAGTTCGACGACCTCATCCTGCGCGCCGGCTGCAATAACACCTGGCTGCACTGGAGCGGCGACGAGCGCGCGCGCGGCGAATACCTGCGTGACCAATGGATGCGCGACAGCCTCGCCGCGATGGGCCATCCCTCGGCCCGCGGGCGCTTCGTGCACCTCTACCTCAACGGCCTCTACTGGGGGATCTACAACCTCACCGAACGTCCGTCGGCACCGTTCGTCGCCGCACATCTCGGCGGCAAACCGTCCCGGTACGACGTGCGCAATGGCGACGAACCCATCAGCGGAGACGGGTTGGCCTGGGACGACCTGATGAAGCGCCTGAACGGCACGGTGCCGGGCACAGCGGTGGGATTCGACTACGCGGCGGTGTCGGCCCTCGTCGCGATGGCGCCGTTCATCGACTACCTCCTGCTGAACCTGTACGGCGCAAACCATGACCTCGACGGCGCGTCGAACTGGTATGCCGCCCGTCGCCGCGAACCACCCGGACCCTTCCACTTCTTCGTCTGGGACGGCGAACGCACGCTCGAAGATCCGGACGCCTCGATCCTCGACGCGGATCCGGAGAACAGTCCGTTGCGCCTCTTTCAGCGCCTGCGCGGACACCCGCAGTTCCGCGACCTCTTTCGCGAACGCGCCCGCCTGCATCTCACGGGCGACGGGGCGCTCACGCCGGCCCGTGCGGGGGCTCGTTACGAACGGCTCGCCAGCAAACTCGACCCCGCCATCGCCGCCGAGTCGGCGCGCTGGGGCGACTACCGGCGCGACGTGCATCCGTATAAGGTCGGTCCCTACGCGCTGCACACGCGGGACGAGCACTGGCGGCCGGAAGTGAAACGCCTGCTCGACGACTACTTCCCGCGGCGCACGCGCACGCTGGTCGCGCAGTTGCGAGCGGCCGACCTGTTTCCGGCCGCCGACTGACGAGGCGAAGGGCGGCGGGGCCGTGGGGAGCAGGGCCGCGCAAGGCCGCGCGATCGGATCAGTACTGGAAGAGTTCCTCGGCGCGGAAGAACCGCGTCAACTCCGCCGCTGCGGTCTCGGCCGAGTCCGACGCATGGCAGACGTTGACCATGACATCGACGCCGAAATCGCCGCGGATGGTGCCCTTCGCCGCCTTCTTCGAGTCGGTGGGTCCGAGCAGGTCCCGCACGCGCGCGACCGCCTGGTCGCCGGCGAGGGCGAGGGCGACGACCGGGGTCTTCTGCATGAACTGCACGACCTCGGGAAAGAACGGCTTGGAGGCGATGTGCGCGTAATGCTCGCGCAGCAGGGCATCACCAAACTGAAGCATCTTGATGCCTTGGATGCGCAGCCCGGCGGCTTCGAAGCGCGACAGCACCTGACCCACGCGCGCGCTGGCGATCGCGTCGGGCTTGAACAAAACGAGGGTGGTTTCCTGGCTCACGGGCCCCGATGGCTACAGGACGCGGGCCGGCAGGTCAATGCGCGTGACCCTCCCCGTTCTCCGCGCCGCAAACGACCGGGAACCCGGTTGAACTACCAAGAAGCGAAGGACCCCACGAAAGCTGGCGGGAGGTCAATTCGCGGGCCCGCTCCCGAGACCTCAACTCGCACGCCGTGCTGCAGGTCTCACATTCGTGAATGAGCCTCGAGCCTTCGTGGTTCGTTACTCGGACCTT
>CAZYJB010000004.1:0-18169 GCA_964647675.1 uncultured Verrucomicrobiota bacterium
GGGATGGGGATTGAACGTGATCGAGGCCAATGCCGTGGGGACCCCGGCCGTGGTCTATCCGGTCGACGGTCTGGTGGACTCTACCGTTCACCGGGTGACGGGGTGCGTTTGCGACCGGGAAACCCCGGAATCGCTGGCCGACGGAGTCCAGTGGTGTACGGCGTCCGAAGAGCGGTTTACCGCGCTCCGGGAGGCGGCTTGGAAGCGGTCCACGGAGTTCGGGTGGGGCCGCGTCATTCCTCGGGTTTGTGGATTTCTGGAGGAGGCCGCTTGCGGGGAGAAATTGGTTTGACACTCGCATGCTGGAAGCTTAGAGAAAGGGCACTTTTCAGCGACTCGAACGCGGGTTAACTGACAAGGATCCAGCCATTTATGAAGAACATCCTTACGACTGCGGGTTTGGCGGCGGTGGCCGTCGCTGGTTTTCAGAGCACCTGCGCAGCGCAGGCCGTCACCGTCGACGACTCAAAGTGGTGGCAGGTCAGTGCCGCGCTCCGTGGTTTCTACGACGACAACTACCTCACGGCTCCCGACCAGCTCGCGGAGGAGAGCTTCGGCTTCGAGGTTCGCCCGGGTGTGACGGTGGGTCACAAGGGTGAACAGCACCTCATCAAGCTGTCCACGGTCTATTCGGCGCGCTGGTTCGAGGCTCGCGAGGACGAGGAGTGGGATCACAGCATCCTGGTGGATCTCGCTGGCGAATATCAGGTGACCGAGAACCACGTGCTTCGGTTGACCGACACGTTCTCGTACACGAGTGAGGGCACGTTGCTCGACCAGAACGGCGTCGTCACCACGCCCATTCGCTCCGACAACTCGAACATCCGCAACCTCGCCGACCTGAAGTACGTCGGTCAGCTGACCCGCCTCTTCGGGCTCGAGCTCGGCTACCAGAACACGATTTACGATTTCGACCAGGAAGGCATTGGCAGCTACTCCGCCATTCTGGACCGCACGGAGCACCTTCTCCGCGGCGAGACGCGTTGGACGCTGACGCCCACCTTCGCGGGCATCCTCGGTTACTGGCATGAGCAGGTGAACTTCAACGGTGACGAGTTCATCGGGTTCCTGAATCCCAACAAGTCCGACATCCGCGACAGCTCCTCGCACTTCTTCGTGGTCGGCGGTGACTACACGGTGTCCCCCCACTGCTTCATTTCCGCTCGTGGCGGCGTGCAGAACGTCACCTACGACAACCTCGCGGGAGAGCCGGATGAGTGGAATGCCTTCGGCGATGTCAATGCCACCTTCGAATACGCCGAAGACAGCTTCTTCCGCGTGGGTGGCAAGTACGGCCGCAACCGTACGGATCTGGTCGGTTACATCAACTCGGCGAACCTGACGCTCGACCAGGAGACGTTCACCGCCTACGGCATGGTGACTCACAAGATCACCGAGGCCTTTTCTGCCACGGCCTCCGGCCAGGTGCAGTTCGGCGACTTCAATGGCGGTGGTTATGACGACCAGTCCGAGGGGCTCTACATCCTCGGGTTTTCGCTCACCTACGAGCTCAACCAGTATCTCGCCCTCGAGGGCGGCTACAACTATGACCGTCTCGATTCCGACGACAACGGTCGCACGTTCACTCGTAACCGCGTGTTCCTCGGTGTCCGTGGACAGTTCTAAAACGACCACCTGGTCCTGCTGAATTTGACGTGTAGTCGGAGGGAGGCTGGATTTCACGTCTAGCCTCCCTTTTTCTTTATGGATAACTTCAAGGCCCCGGAGCCGACCGATTCCAAGCTCCACTTCCTCGACTACTGGCGGATCATCCGGATTCGGAAGACCGTCATTATCGCCGTCTTCCTGCTCGTCGTCATCACGACCACGGTCGTGACCTACATGCTGCCGGAGACCTTCATGAGCAGCACGCGCATCAAGGTCGAAAAGGATGCGTCCGACGTCGGGTTGCTGGGCCAATTCGTGGCATCGGGGCCGCCGGATCCCTTCTTCCTTCAGACGGAATTCGAAGTCATCCAGTCCAAGACCAATCTCTATCGCGTCATCGACGATCTCGAACTCAACCGTCGGTGGTCCAAGGAGTATCTCGCTCAAGGCACGCTCAAGACGCCAGAGACCTTTGAGATTCTGCGGGACAAGATCGATGTGCGTCAGTACCGCAATACAACGCTGATCGAGGTCCGGGTCTACAGCCGCAACAAGGCCGAGGCCGCCGAGATCGCGAACAAGATCGCCCAAGTCTACCGGGATAACCGCATCAATGAACGCGAGGCGATGTCCGAGCGTGGCATTAAACAGATCACGGCGACGATCGAGACCCAGAAGAAGAGGGTCGATGATTTGCAGGGCAGTCTCGATGCCCTGAAGGCCACCAACAACATCACCGATCTCATGGTGGATTCCTACTCCCAGGGAACCCTTGAGGCCGATGTGGTGCGACGCATCGACACTCTCAAGACCGGGGTGCAGGCCCAGCTTGAACGGGTGCAATCCACGCTCGAGAGCCTCCGCAAAATGACGCCGGAGCGCCTTCGCAATGCCCTCCCCACCATCAGCCCAGGGGAGTCTCTCCTCATGGATTTCCTGCAGCGCGAAGCCATCGCGAAACAGGAATACATGGTCAAGTTGGAAACGTTCTCGAAGGACCATCCTGACGTGATCGTGATCACGAACATGCTCAAGCTCCTCCACGGGCAGATCACGGAACGGGTCAATGCCATTCTGGACGGTCTTGAGACCCAGGTGTCCGCTTACAAGGCGGAACTGGCGCGCCTCGAGGCCCGAATCCGGGAGGCCAAGGAGGAGGACCTGCGTCGCGCCAGTGATTACCAGCCCTACTTCCTCGCCAAGCGCAAACTCGAGAATGAAAAGGTCATGCTCGACGTGCTGAGCCGGAAGCTTGCGCAGGAGACGTTCGACAGCAAGGTCGGCCGCACGGCGCTGGTGACGGTGATCGACCACGCGGAAGAAGGACTCAAGCCGGTCAAACCCAACATCCCGCTCAATATCGCCTTCGGTGTGCTGGTGGGCATGGTGGTCGGCATCGGTCTCGCCTTCTTCATCGAGTACCTCGACACCTCGGTCAAAACCATCGACGACGTCGAACGCTCGCTGCAGGCGCCCGTCCTGGGCGTCATCCCGCAGAATGTCGGGTCCCTGCTCGACGAAGGGCCGGAGAGTCCGCACGCGGAGGCCTACCGTGTGCTGCGCACAAACATCCTCTTCACGCGCAAGGATGAGACGTTCAACACCATCACCATTGTGTCCGGTGGCGCCGGCGAAGGAAAATCCACGACGCTCTTCAACCTGGCGGTGATCTTCGCCCAGAACGGCAGCCGCGTCCTGGTGGTCGATTCCGACCTGCGCCGTCCCAGCATGCACAAGTTCTTCAAGGTCTCGAACTCGCTGGGGCTGACGAATTACCTGCTCGGTCAGAACAAGCTCGAGGAAGTCATCCAGTCCACCACCGCGCTCAAGACGCTCGACTTCCTGCCCAGCGGCAAGCTGCCGAGCAGCTCGATGGGTATTCTGAGTTCCGCGCAGATGAAGGACCTCATCGCCGAGGTCAAACGCCGCTACGACTATGTCTTCTTCGACTCACCGCCAATCATGGGCGTCAGCGACGCCGTCGTGCTGGCCAGCGAGGTCGACATCTCCCTGCAGGTGATCCAGTACCGCAAGTATCCGCAGGCCATGACCATGCGCGCGAAGCAGATGGTCTCCAAGGTCGGCGGTTATCTGGTGGGTATCGTCCTCAATAACATCAACATGTCCCAGGACGAGAACTACTATTACTACAGCGGCTACTACTACGATTACTATCAGTCGCGGGACAAGGAGGATGCCGCGGCGGAAAAGGCGGAGCCCAAGAAGAATGGCTCGGGCGATCCGTCCCGCATCGATCTCAAAAAGAAATACTAGGACCAGGCGAATCCGAAGTCATCATGAGGCACTTTCCTTTGGTTGGATGGCGGCGATTGCCCGCGTGCGTGGCAATCTGTGTCGGTTTGATTCTTGGATCCGGGTGCGGTGGCGGCGGTCCAACGAATTCCACGGGCCGAAGCTCGGCGCAGACCGGTTCCGGTACGCCCGTGCTCCAGGACACTTTGCGCATTGGGGACATGATCGATGTCCGCTTCTCGGGGACGTCGTCCCCGCCCGAAGATGTCGCCGAGCGCATCAAAGAGGATGGCAGCATTGCCCTTCCCTTGGTGGGACAGGTCCCGGCCGCCAACAAAACGGCCGGTGAACTCCAGAAAATTATCCAGGACAGTTACGTTCCGAAGTACTACCGCCGCCTCACGGTGACCGTGAAGACCGAGAACCGGGTCTTCTTCGTCGAGGGCGAAGTGCAGCGCCCGGACCGCTACATCTACACCGGCGAGATCACGGTCTTGAAGGCCATCGCCACGGCGGGAGGGTTCTCAGACTTTGCGGCCCGCCGCCGGGTGGAGTTGATTCGGACGGATGGGAAGCGCCTCAACGTCGATGCCGTGCGGGCGCGCGACAACCCGGAGATCGACGCAACGGTATATCCCGGGGACCGCATTTCGGTACCGCGGCGTGGCGTCCTCGGGCGCTGATCCCGGTCGCCCTTCGTGCGCCCTCCCGTCTTCCAGATCGTCGTCTTTCTTCCCGGAGCCAAGCCCGCACGGACGCCCGTGCGGGCTTTTCCGTGGGTGGTCGGGCGATCAACGGAGGCGGATTGCCGCGTCGAAGCTCCAGGGGTTTGGGACCGGCACCTGGAGTTGACGATGCAACCCGACGGTGCCCTGCAGGCCAAGGCGTACGCCGGAGCGCTCGCCAGCCTGCGGGGCGAGGCATTCGAGTCAGGAACGCTGCGACTCGGTGAATCCCTGACCTGTGGGACCGCCAGGGTCGAAGTCTCCCTGGCGCCAGTTCTGCGACGATCCCTCGGCAGTTGGGAAGCCCTGGCGGTAGTGCTCTTTGCTGCGGTGGCGGTGGGGCAGGTCGCCGCGGCGTGCTGGCTTGCAGTCCCGTGAAGGAACGCCAGCGCGGGAGCCGCGGCTGACCGTTGGTGGCGAGGCAGGCGCCCGATCAGTGACAGCCCGCCGCGGTCGGATTCAGTCCCAACGGGACCCAGCTCCGGCCCGGCACCGGACTCAAGCGCTGAGCCCCTCAGGATTTCTCGACGTCCAACCCTCCGAACGGACTGTTGGAGAATGCGCCCGCATTCTGACCTTGGGATTTGGGCGTGGTCGGAGCCTCGGCCGATTCCTGCGGCACAGGCGGGGATGCGGCGTCAGCGGAGCCTTCCGCCTCGGAGCCGGATTCGGCGGGAGATTTCTTGGGTGCCTCGGGGTTGCCCGATTCCGAGGGATGCTTGGCGCGTTTGTTCTTCGGCAGCGGGCTGATCATCACGTTGATGGAGCGCCCGTTGAGCTTGGGTTCGAAGTCGGCGTGACCCCACACCGCGATTTCCTTGAGGAACCTGCGGACCACCTGGAAACCGAACTCGGTATGCGCCATCTCGCGCCCGCGGAAGCGGAGCGACGCCTTCACCTTCATGTCCTCGCACAGGAAGTCGATGGCGTGACTCTTCTTGGTTTCGAAGTCATGCGGATCGATCGTCGCACTCAGCTGAATCTCCTTCACCTTGTTGGCGTGCTGGTGCTTCTTGTTTTCCTTGTGTCGTTTTTCCAGTTCGTACTTGTACTTGCCGAAGTCCACCACCCGGCAGACGGGTGGGTTGGCATTGGGTGCCACCTCGACCAGATCGACGCCGCGGGTTCTCGCAAGGTTGATGGCGTCGCTCAGGGGCATGACGCCCATCTGTTCGCCTTCATTACCAATGACACGCACCTCGCGGGCGCGGATCTTTCCGTTGATGCGGACCGCGGGTCCGCTGGGAGCCTGACGGGGAGAGAAAGGGCGGCTCAAGCAACCCCCACGAGTTGAGTAATCATCACGCTAGCGCGCAACACCACTTGGGTTCCGTAGATGCAAGACACTTATGTGCGTGCCATATAGGCTCCCGGCGACAAGGCTGCAAGAGCGTTTTTTCGGCGGGCGCGGCGTGAACCCCCGGGCTCGGCGGTCCGGGGCTTGCCTCATTCGGAGGGCAGCGAGATCACGCTGCTGGCCGTGTTGGTGCCCAGTTTTCCCGACAACGTGGCCGAAGGCGGAGTGCCGACGGCGTTAATATTGTACTGCTCACCGGCAATGGCGCGCGGCCAGCCATCGTAGGGTTTCAGGTCGTCCTGGCTGGGGGTCTCGCCACTGCCCTTGTTGTTCTCGAGCGCCCAGAGGTTCTTTGCCGCGTCGATCTTGCGCAGGTTCTGCTCGATCATCTTCAACTGCGCGCGCTCACGGTTCTTGCCGATGTTCGGAATGATCGCGATGGCAAGGAGCCCGATGATGCCGACCACGATCATGATCTCGATGAGCGTGAAGGCGGACCTGCGAATCGGTTGGATCTTCATGGTGTGCTGCTGCAATGGGACGCCCGTCGAGCGCCGCGCGGAACTGAGACTCACGCGTACGCTAGGTGGCGTTGGCATCGGTCGTCAATGGCAAGGGAACACCTCGCCGACCCAAAGGTTGCGGGTCGATTCCTCCGGAATCGGGATTGTCCCTGGGATCGTCCTGCGGCCAGGCTCGAGTCATGACCGCCCGCGGCCGCTCCGGATGGCGCGCCTCCCGCCGCCTCTTCCTTCGCCGTGCGTCGATGGCTGGCGCCGGCTTTCTTCTTCCTGCTTCGGGCTGCGTGTTGCGATCGGCGCGGCCTTGGCAGGTCGCGCGGTTCTCGGCGGACATCACGGTCCCCCTCGGGCACGGGATGATGGGTGGCGCCTGGAAGGCGGTGCGTGTCGTCGATCGACTGGAAGCGCACGGTTGGGTGTTGCTGGGTGCGGAAGCACCGGTGGTGTTCGTCTCGCTCGACTGGTGTGAGTTGCGCAACGACGGGTACCGGGACTGGCAGATCGCGCTTGCCCGCGCAGTCGGCACCGATCCGGACCGAGTGTTGATCAGCACAGTCCATCAGCACGACGCGCCGGTCGTGGATCCCGGAGCAGAACGCCTTCTGCGGGCGAGTGGTGCGGAGGGATCGGTGTGCGACCCCGCGTTCCATGCCGCGGTGCTGGCCCGCGTTGCGGAGTCGATCCGCGAGTCCCTGAGAGCCCCGCGGCGGGTGACCCATCTGGGGCTCGGGGAGGCGATCGTGGAGAGGGTGGCTTCCAACCGTCGTTACCTCATGCCGGACGGTCAGGTTCGTTTCGATCGCACCAGCGCCACACGCAACGTCTTCGCCATCGAGGCCGGGGGAAGGGCTGATCGATCCACGATTGCGCACGTTGAGTTTCTGGGATGGCGGGAGCCCGCTGGTGGCCACCAGCTTCTACGCGGTGCATCCCATGAGCTACTATGGCCAGGGGGAGGTCTCGGCGGATTTCCCGGGACTGGCGCGGCGTGCACGCGAACGGGCCGTGCCTGGGTGCGGACAGATCTATGTTTCGGGGGCGAGTGGGAACGTGACGGCCGGGAAGTACAACACCGGCGCGCGCGAGAACCGGGCGACTCTGGCTGCGCGATTGGAGGTCGCGATGGCGGCGGCGTGGCACGCCACCCGGCGGGTCCCGATCTCGTCGCTGGCCTTCCGTACGGTGGAAGCCCGATTTCCGCTGCGGGAAACAACCGGCTTCTCGGAAGCGGAGCTGCGGGCGCAACTGCAGCCGGGCATGCCCCCATTCAAGCAGTGCCTGGCTGCCATGGGGTTAAGCTGGCGCGATCGGGTGGCGTCGGGGCTTCCGGTTCGTGTGCCGTGCCTCGACCTGGGCGCAGCCGCGCTGGTGGTTCTTCCCGGCGAGAGCTACGTCGAGTTTCAACGGCATGCCCAGTCGTTGGGCTCCGGCAAGGCGATCTTCGTCGCAGGATACGGGGAGGGCGCCACCGGCTACGTGCCGACCGAACGCCACCGCGAGGAAGCTGATACCAATCTGGTCGATTGGTGCTGGGTCGGGCCGGGATCGGAGCGGGTCTTGAAGGACGCCCTGGAGGCGGTGCTGCTTCCGGGATAGACGACGTCTTGTCGCTTGAGCGGCCGGGTAGGCTGTGCCAAGGGTGAGGTCGTGAACACGGGTTTGATTCGGGTATTCCGGGGCCTCGCCCTGGCGCGCGGCGCACTCCTTATTGCGGTGGCGGGCGGGCTGGTCGGTTGCGGTTCGGAATCGCCCGAAGTCGCCTCGGCTCCGGAGACGCCGGCGGTCCAGGGAGAGCCGATTCGAGGGGAGGCGATCGTCGCGCCGACACCAGTTCCCTCGCCGATGCCGTCACCCGCGACAGCCTCGGCGAAGGAGACGACGCCCGCCGTTGCGATCGTCTCCGAGCCGGGGTCCCAGTCGGTTCCCGCGGTGGACGCGGTGGATCCCGGCGCCCGGTCGGCAAACGAGGACGCGGCCACAGTCCCCGCTGTGGTGGCCGCCGAGGCCAAGAGCGTCGGCACGCCGGAATCTCCGCTGGTGGTGGGATTCGACCGCCTGTCCGGCTTCAAGTACGACCTGCCGGAGGGCCCGGTGGACACCAACGCGGTGTCGAAGGCGGCGGCCAGCCAGATTCCGGAGTCGATTCGTGCGCTCAACAGCCAGTTCATCGCGCTGAAGGGCTACATGCTGCCGCTCAAGGTCGAGAAGGGGCTGGTGACCGAGATGCTGATTCTGCGCGACCAGTCGATGTGCTGCTACGGTGCGGTGCCGCGGATCAACGAGTGGGTTAGCGTGAAGATGGTGAACACGGGAGCGAAGCCCGTGATGGACCAGGCCGTCACGCTCTACGGGCGTCTGAAGGTCGGCGAGATGTACGAGAACGGCTACCTCGTCGGCATCTACGCGCTCGACGGCGACCGGATCGCCGGTCCGCTGGACATGTGACGGCGACCGCGGCGTTTCGAACGTCCCATCATGGGGCGGCCGGCGCACCGGTGGCGTCGGGATTGGGCTGCGTGTGGCGGATATCGCGGGCCTCGGACAGGTAGACGACCTCTTCGGCGATGTTCTTGGCGTGGTCGCCGATGCGTTCGAGGCGTTTCGAAACCGCCATCAGGTTGAGGCAGCGTGAAATGTTGGCCGGGTTCTCCGCGATGAAGCTGGTCAGCTCGCGGTGCAGTTGCTTGTTGAGCTGGTCGACCTCTTTGTCGCGCGGGACGACGGAACGCGCCTTCTCGGAGTTTCCATCGACGAAGGCGCCGAGTGCGGTCTCGAGCATGTCCAGCACCATGTTGGCCATGCGCGGAAGATCGACGTAGGGCTTGAGCTGCGGTTCGCGGTTCAGTTCGCGCGACCGTCGTGCGATCGCGGTGGCCTCGTCGCCGACGCGCTCGAGGTCGTGGCCGATCTTGGTGGCGACCATGATCAGGCGCAGGTCGCGGGCGAGGGGCGCGCGCAGAAGCAGTGTCACGGCCACTTCGTCGACCTCCTTCTCGAGCTCGTCGATGGCGGAGTCGTCGTGTTCCACCCGGTTCGCGAGTTCGTCGTCGCGGTCCGTCAAGGCCTTCACGGCATGCCGGACCGAGGTCGAGGCAAGGCTGGCCATGGTGAGCAGCCGCTCGCGCAGGCCGCGGATGTCCGCTTCGAAGTGGGTCATGGGGAGTGGGGTCAGCCGAACCGGCCGGTCACGTAGTCTTCGGTCTGCTTGTGCCTGGGGTTCGTGAAGATGCGGGTCGTGCGATCGTACTCGATGAGTTCCCCGATGTAGAAGAACGCGGTGAAATCGGAGATGCGCGTGGCCTGCTGCATGTTGTGCGTCACGATCACAATGGTGAACTCCTTCTTCAGATCAAGGATCAGCTCCTCGACCTTCATCGTGGCGATCGGATCCAGCGCGCTGGCCGGCTCGTCCATGAGGAGGATCTGCGGCCGGATGGCGATCGCGCGGGCGATGCACAGGCGCTGCTGTTGACCGCCGGAAAGCCCCATGGCGCTCTCATGCAGTCGGTCCTTGACCTCGTCCCACAGCGCCGCGCCGCGGAGGGAGCGCTCGACCACCTCGTCGAGCGCACGGCGGTCGCGCGTGCCATGGAGGCGGAGCCCGTAGGCGATGTTCTCGTAGATCGATTTGGGGAACGGATTCGACTTCTGGAACACCATGCCCACGCGCTTGCGCAACTCGATGACGTCGACGTCCGGTCCGAGGATGTCCTCGCCGCCAATGCGGCATCGGCCTTCGAGGCGCACGTTGTCGATGAGGTCGTTCATGCGGTTGAAGCACCGCAGGAAGGTCGACTTGCCGCATCCCGAGGGTCCAATGAATGCCGTGACAACGCGCTCCTGGATCTGGATCGAGACATTCTTGAGGGCCTGGGAACGGCCGTAGTAGAGCGACAAGCCCTCCGCCTCGATGAACGGCTCGCCGATCTTCGGGGCGTCGGGCCGGGGATTTTTTTCGGCGGTCGCCTGCGGCCTGGGAGCGTGAACGTCTGGCATGGGCGGGAGCGGGGAAGGGGTCAATGGGCGGCGCGCATCTGCCGCCTGATCCGGGCTCGGACCAGGACGGCGACGAGATTCAGGGAGAAGGTCAGCAGCAACAGGACCACGACGGTGCCGAACAGGATAGGGCTGGTCGCCTCCACGTTGGGCGACTGCGTGGACAGCACGTAGACATGGTACGCGAGGTCCATGAACTGATCGGACAGGGATTTCGGCGTGTCCTTGAGGTAGTAGGCGGCGCCGGTGAACAGAATGGGCGCGACTTCACCGGCGGCGCGGCTGACGGCCAGGATGCCGCCGGTGAGGATGCCGGGGAGCGCATTGGGCACCACGATGCGCACGATCGTCTGAAGCTTGGTGGCTCCGAGGGCGAGGCTGGCCTCGCGCAGGCCGCTCGGAATGGCCTTCAGGGCCTCCTCGGTCGCGACGATCACCACGGGCACGGTCATGACCGCCAGGGTCATGGAGGCCCAGATCAGCGCCGGCTTGCCCCAATGCGGTTCGCCCGACTGCGTCAGGGAGTCGAGGCTTCCGCCCACGAAGCTGATGAAGAACCCGACTCCGAACAGGCCGAAGACGATGCTGGGCACGCCCGCGAGATTGTTCACGGCCCCGCGGATGAACCGCGTGAGGGGCGATCCCGAGCGTGCGTACTCGGTGAGGTAGACCGCGGTGGTCACTCCCACCGGGATCACGAAAATCGTCATCAGCAGCACGCGGGCCGCCGTGCCGATGACCATGGGAAAGATGCCCGCCTTCGACGTGTCGAACATGTCGGATTCGGTCCCGCCGGTCACGAAATGCCACGAGACCTGCCCGCCGCCCCGCCAGAACAGGTAGGCCAGGATCACTGCCAGAATCGCAAGAATCAGGGCCGTGCACAGACCCGTGAGGCCGGTGAAGAACGCGGCCGGCAGGTCGATCGAATGCCGCCGAAAACGCCGGTTCACTTCCTGCCCTCCAGGTTGCGCTTCAGCCGGTGAATGACGATGTCGCCGGCGACGTTGGTGAGGAAGGTGACCACGAAGAGCAGGGTGCCCAGCACGAACAGCATGCGGTAGTGGTGTCCACCGACGACGGTCTCCCCCAACTCGGCAGCGATGGTGGCCGTGATGGTGCGAGCCGGCTCGAGGAGGCTCGGGGAGAGCACCGCGGCATTGCCGCTGGCGATCAGGACGACCATGGTCTCGCCAATGCAGCGTCCGAAACCCAGGACCACGGCGGCGAACAAGCCGGGGATGGCCGCCGGCACGACGATCTGCCAGGCGGCCGCCCAGCGCGAGGCGCCCAGTGCCAGCGCGGCCTGGGTGTAGCTGCGCGGCACGCTGGTCAGGGCGTCCTCGGCGATGGAGAAGATCACCGGGATGCAGGTCAGTCCGAGGGCGATGCCGGCGAGGAACGCGTTCAGGCGGTACTGGTAGCCGAAGGCCTGCTGCAGGACCGTGGCGAGCACGAGAAGAGCGAACGCGCCGAGCACGACCGAGGGGATGGCGGAGAGCATCTCCACGGCCGGCTTGATCCATTCCTTCCACCTGGGGCTCGCGAGTTGCGACACGTAGATCGCCGCGGCCAGCGACAGCGGTACGGCGAAGAGGAGCGCCACAATCGTGGTCTTCAGGCTGCCGACCACGAGCGGCATGATGTTGTACTTATGGATTCGGGAAACCGGCTGCCAGATGTACACCGGCCGGTCGTAGTCCGACCACTGGTGCGGAAAAAGTAGTTTGCTCCAGGAGACGGTGTTCACGTCCGAGTCGGCGTTGGCCACCTCCTCGGCGGCGGCTTCAATACGGACCTCCATCAGGGCCTGGATGGTGTCCCGATCCATTTTCGCGAGTTCCTTGGCCGAGATCCCCAGGTAGGTGCGCAGTTGCTCGCGGCCCAGGGTGTCCATGGCCGAGACGGGCAGCGGCTTTTCCTGGGCGGCCGCGCTGTTCACGCGCCCTGCAAAAATCGGCATCGCCTCGCGCCCGACGAACAGGAAGATCAGAAAGACCATCGCGATGGTCGACACCGCGACGCTGACAATCGTGAGTTCCGCGAGGCGCTCGAGCGGACGCGCGCGATGTCCGCGTCGCAGTCCCATCCATCCGGCGGAGCGTCGGGGTGCGGGGGTGGGATCGGGCACGGGAGGAGGGTAGGAGGGCGGCCTCAGGGCGCCAACGCACAATTCGGTGACGGAAAAACGGCCGGACGTGGCGGGCACTCAGGATCACCACGTCCGGCCGGGGCCGTTCGATCGCGGCAATGTCTCAAACGCGCGACCCTTCACTTCTTCCGCAACTGGGGAGGCAACGGGTAGTAGCCGACGTCCTTGACCACCTTCTGTCCCTCGTCGCTGCGCATCCAGTCGAGGAAGGCCTTGACCTCGCCCTTCTCGAGTTCGGGGTTCAGGTACACGAAGAGATAGCGCCAGATCGGGTACTTCTGGGCGAGCACCGTCTCCTCGGACGGGTCGATGGCTTCACCGCCTTTGGTTTCCGAGACCTTGATGTGTTTGGCACCGGCGCCGTAGGCCGCGCCGCCGTACCCGATGGCATTCATGTCGTTGGCGACCGCCTGGAGGACCTGCGCGGTCCCGGCCAGGGTCTGCGCCTTGGCCGCGAAATCCTTACCCTGAAGCACCTTCTCCTTGAAGAACTCGTAGGTGCCCGAGCTGTTCTCGCGGCTGTAGAGGATGATGGGCTCATCGGGTCCGCCGACTTCCATCCAGTTCGTCACCTTGCCGGTGTAGATGTCGCGGATCTCCTCGAGGCTGAGCGCGGCCACCGGGTTTTTCTCATTCACGTACACCGACAGGCCGTCCATGGCCACGGCGTATTCGCGCGGGCGCTTTCCGAATGCCCTGATGCACTGTTCGATTTCCTTGGCGCGGATCTTGCGTGAGGCGTTGGCAATGTCCGTCTGTTTGTTTTGCAGCGCGGCGAATCCAGTGCCGGATCCGCCGCCCGTGACCTGCACCTTGGTGCCCGGGGTCTTCTGCATGTAGGCCTCGGCCCACTTCTGACCGAGGATGACCATGGTGTCGGAACCCTTGACCGTGATCTCGCCGGCCAGCACCCGGACGGACGCGGTGAGCGAGAGGAGCAGGGCGGTAATCAGTCTCTTGTTCATGTCTTAAGAATGGACCGGTTGTTCTGTTACGGACGCGTGTCGGGTGCGTGACGTCGGCTAGAACTTCCAAGCCGCGTCGATCTGCAGCCGGTTCATGGTGCTGTCGGTGTTCGGCAGGTACTCTTCGATCAGGTCGAGGTTGATCCAGGTCAGACTGAGCGTGAGGGAGTCGTAGGGCGAATAGCCGAACCGCAGCCAATGGCCGCGGACGTTCGTGCCCGCGCCATAGCCCGTGCCCACGGCGCGCAGCGTCCCAGGCACCGAAGCCGCCGCGAAGCGCCCGGCATAAAAGGCGCCCGAGTCGGAATCGGTCAGCTCCTCCCACCAGGCGTCACCCTCCAGCATCTTCCAGCGGTAGGTCAGTTCCCAGGTGCCCTTCTTGCCCGCCTTCCCGAAGGTCACGCCGGCCTGGTAGCCCTCGTTGGCCTCGTCCGCCCCGAAGTTGTGCAGGAACTCCCCGAACACGCGGATCGGGAACGGCCCGGTGTAGAGCGGCACCGTCTCCAGCGTGCGCGTGATGCCGGCATCGAGCACCAGCGTCTCGAAGGTCTCCACCGGCGCACCGAGCGTGAAGGAGCTTCCGTCGGCGGATCTCTGTACCACTCGCGAGTTCCCCGAATTGATGTCTGGTACGGCGGCGCTTGTCAGTTGGTCTTCATTCATCAGGCCGAGAAACGTGACGCCGAGACTCGTGGACCAGTGGGGATTCCAGGCCGAGTCGAGGCGCGTCTGGCCGCCGATGAGAAAGGGGTCCTTGCCCGAGGCTCCCAGTTCGTCGAGGGCGAACTGGGCGGCGTTGAGGCGAAGGGTGTTCCGGTTGTCGATCGTGTAGGCGAACTGTTGTGCCAGACCCTCGGGCGTGTAGTCGTTGTCGAAGGTGAGGTCCGAGGTCACCAGCGGGTTCTCCATCTTGCCCATCGTGAAAGCCCCCTGCCAGGCGCTCGTGTTGAGCGGGCTCCAGCGTGCATAGACGGTGTCGAGGAAGACGCCCTTCTTGCCAGCGTTGTTCTGGAATGACTGGTTGTTCGAAACCGGATCGGTGCCTGCCGTGATGCGATTGGCCGAGTCGATGTCACCGGAGCCCAGGCGGAAGGCGACCTCAAAGTCGTCGAGCATTACCGCGGTGAAGCCAGCGCGCAGACGGTACCGCCAGCGCGCCCGATCCACCGCACCGGCTTCCGGGCCGTAGAAACCTTCGAAGCGGCCGCGGAAATCGCCGTTGAACCGCAGGCTCGTGACCCACTCGGGCAGCCCTGACTTCACCGAGTACGCCTTGGTGAAATCCTTGTCGGCCTCCTCACGGAGGGCCGTTGCCTCGTCCACCGTCAGGATGCCCTTGTCGACCAGCTTGTCGATCAAGGCGTCCGCCGCCTGACCGAAGCCGGTCAGCGGGAGGGAGATGAGCCCGGTGGGGATGAGGGAAACGTGGAGGATTGGATGCCTGATGTTCATGGGATCAGGGTTGGGGACCGGGATTGGATGGAGGGATGGTGTTGAGCGGACGGGTTTCTCGGACGCAGGCGACGGTTCGGGTGGGCGATCACGAACTAGTGGCGCATTTGTGACAAAAGGGTTACGAACTGGCCGCTCTGCCGCCGGGATTGGGGGAGGGTCGTCGTTCCGGAAAGGAACGAGAAGTAAACTCTGGGAGCGGGTTCGGGCCATTCCCTGCGGGGATTTGGCCACGGACGACTGCCCCCGTTTCCCGGCGTGGAACACTGGACGATCACCGCATGTTTTCACTGCAACGGTTGCTGGGTAAGGACGAAGTCTTTCTCGACCTCCTCGAGGCGTGCGCAGCGGAGGCGCAGGCGAGCGTGAAGCGCCTGACCGCCGCGCTGGCGCCTTCGGGAAAGCTCGGCGAACTCGACGCTTTTCTCGGCTCCGAGCGGCGCGAGCGGAAGCTTCTCAAGCAGATCGAGGAGGAGCTCGTGCACAATTTCATTACCGGCCTGGAGCGCGAGGACATCGAGGCGCTGGCGCGTGCGCTCTACAAACTGGTGAAGACCACCGAGAAGTTTGCGCAGCGCTACCGGTTGGTCAGCGACCTCGTCCAGGGCGTCGATTTCTCACGTCAGGCGGTGCTGATCGAGGAGGCGGTGGGCATCCTTGGCGAAATGATCCGAGACCTGCGCAAACTTCCCCCGCTGGAACGCGTCAAGGAGCTCAACGACCGGCTCGAGGCCACCGAGGACGCGGCGGATGAGGTGGTCGATCTGCTGGTCCGCGACCTCTATCACGTCGACCTTCCAGCCGGGCAGTTCCTCGCCCGCAAAGACCTCTACGATCTGCTCGAGAAGCTGGTGGACCGGTGCCGCGACGTGGGCGCGATTTTCACCCACGTCGTGATGAAGAACTCCTGAGCACCCATGCTCCTGATCCTCCTGGTGATCTTCATCGCGTTGGTGTTCGAGTACATCAACGGGTTCCATGACACGGCGAATTCCATCGCCACGGTGGTGGCCACCAAGGTTCTCACCCCGCGCCAAGCGGTGCTGATGGCGGCGGTCACCAACCTCGCCGGTGCGCTCTCCGGTTCGGCGGTGGCCAGCACGATCGGCAAGGGCCTGGTCGACATCCAGTACGTCACCTCCTCAACCATCCTCTGCGGGTTGCTGGGCGGCATCGCGTGGAATCTGATCACCTGGTGGCGCGGACTTCCCTCGAGCTCCAGCCACGCCATCATCGGCGGGTTGGTCGGTTCCACCCTCGCCGTCGCGCACGGCGACTGGAAGGTCATCAAGCTCTTCGAGAACCGATCGAAGGTGGTGTCGGTGATGGATCCATCCACCGGGGCGACGGTCCAGCAGACCATCGTCGAGCAGGGAGGACTGGTGCCGAAGGTCGTCATCCCGATGTTCACCTCGCCCGTGATCGGGCTCGTTTTGGGCTTTCTCATGATGGCCGCCTTGTACCTGCTGTTGCGCAATGCGCGCCCGCGCTTCGTGAACCGCGTCTTCGGCAACGCGCAGTTGGTCAGCAGTTGCTGGATGGGGTTCAGTCACGGATTGAACGACGCGCAGAAAACGATGGGGATCATCGCGCTTTCCCTGGTGGCCGCGACCAGCAGTGGCGCGTTCGCCGAGTTGCCGGCTTTCCTGCATTTTCTTCACACCCCGGCGCCCGCGGAGGGCAAGGCCCTCGAGATCGCGGTGTGGATCAAGGTCGTCTGCGCCCTGACCATGGCGGCGGGGACCTACGCGGGCGGGTGGCGAATCATCAAGACCCTCGGCCACAAGATGGTCAAATTGCACGCCGTGCACGGGTTCGCCGCGGAAACCTCAGCCGCCACCATCATCGGCCTGGCCAGCCACTGGGGCATCCCGTTGTCCACCACCCACGTCATCTCCACCTCCATCATGGGTGTCGGGACCGCCAAGAACGTGCGCGCCGTGAAGTGGTCGGTGGTCGAAAGAATGGTCTGGGCGTGGGTGTTCACCATCCCGGTCACCGCGGGAATTGGTTACCTCCTCGTCCGTCTGTTCGCGCTCGATTAGGCGGCGGTTCCCTACCACGACTCGGTCCGACATTTGCCGGGAACGCGCTGTGTCTCGGCAGGGCGACGCTTCCCCATTGGTTCGATGGCCGAAGGGATGAAAGCCATCGTGCACGCGGCCCCTTCCCGGGGTCGGGACCTCTCGTTGGTGGTCGTTCGAGCCGCGGCAGGGCGGCACCCGGTCAGAACGGGATTTCGGCGACGCGCCGTCTTGTCACCGATTTGACACCGAGTCGTCGTTGGGATGCCACCCACCGGGTGCGAAGCTCTCCCCATGCGTCGGGTCGCAAAGGCCATCTGTTGGTCGGGGTGCGTCACCATGGTGGCGGGGGCGGCGCCGGCTCCCGGCGGGCCGGTGTCGGAGACCCGGGAGCGGGTGGCGCAATGGGTCCAGGCGCGTCAGTTGATTTCCCGGGTGGAGGCGGACGCCGCGGCGTCGAAGGAGCTCCTTCTGCGGACGAAGATGCTTCACGAGCGCGAGCTGGCTGCTCTCGACGAAGCGCTGGGCCGCGTGTCGACCAACAGCACCCAAGTCGCTTCGGAGCGCGCGAAGGCCGAATCGGAACTGGCCGTTTCCCAGGCGGCTCTGGAACGCGCGAGGGAACTGGTGACGACCTTGGAAAAGGACGTGCTCGCCTTGAGACCGCTTTTGCCCGAGCCGCTGATCGACCAGGCCCGCGCGCTCTTGGATCGGATTCCCCAACGCCCGGAGTCCGCCAAGACGTCCGTTCCGGAGCGCTTGCAGGCAGTGGTCGCGCTCCTCAACGAGGTCGACAAGTTTCACCAATCGGTCGCGGTGGTGGGTGGACGACGGGCGGATGAGGCGGGCAACGAAGTCAGTGTGGAAACCCTCTATCTGGGTTTGGGGGCGGCCTACTTCACGGATCCCGCCGGGCGCGTGGCGGGGGTGGGAATTCCATCGGCAGAGGGTTGGAAATGGACCCTGCGTTCCGAGCTGGGGCCGCGCATCCGCGATGCCATTGGCGTCTATCGGAACACCACCCCCCCCGAGTTCGTCGCGCTGCCGTTCCGGATCCAGCCGTGACGTTCGTCGAAGAATCTTCGAGGAAGCCAAAGCGTCCATGTTACTTCGCCGTTTGTTCGCCCTCGTTCTCGGAATCTGCACCCTCGCGGGTGCTGGCCCGGTTTGGTCCGC
>CAZYJB010000005.1:0-18159 GCA_964647675.1 uncultured Verrucomicrobiota bacterium
GAAACCATCTGTCTCAAGTGCCTGGAGATGGAACCCGCCGCGCGCTATGGCTCAGCCGCGGGGTTGGCGGAGGACCTGGCACGTTTTCAGCGCGGTGAGCCGGTGCTGGCGCGTCCGCTGGGCAGGGTGGCGCGGGGCGTGCGTTGGGCGCGGCGCGAGCCCGCACTGGCCACCGTTCTGCTGCTGACGGTGGCACTTGCCGTGGGATCGACGGTGGCGGCCTTCTGGATCGCGCGCGCGCGCGATCACGCGCTGGTCGCACAGCGGGAGGCGCGTGAATCGCAACTGGCTGCGCGCAGTGCCCAGGCTCGGGCCGTGGTGCGTTCCGAGCGCACGGGGCAGCGCCGCGAGGCCCTCGCTGCCATTGCCGACGCCACCACCATTCGCGCCACTCGGGAGCTGCGTGATGCGGCCATCGTGGCGTTCACCCGATTCGATGTGCAGCTCACCAACTCGTGGGCGCCGCGTCCTCGGGCGGATGCCTCCTGGGCGGTGGCGCCGGACCTGGCGACCGAAGTGATCGAAACCGATCCGGGAGTGCTTGCCTGGCGCGAGCTGCGCGGCGGTGCGGTGCGTGGCGTGCTCGATGCGCGTGGCGAAGGCGCGGTGATCCAGGTGCCGGTCTTTGACACCGGACAACGTCATCTCGCGACGGCCTATGCGAGCGGTGTCCTGGTTGTGTGGCATCTCGACACCGCGCCACGCGAGATCCTGCGGGTGGACCTCGGCGCGCCGTCCACCGAGTCCCGGCGCTACCGACCGTTCGATTTCGTGCCCGGCCAGGGCGCGGTGTTGGCGATTCCGAGAGCGGGCGGACTCGAGGCCTTCTCGCTGGAGACCGGCCGGAGCCTGCGCCGTTGGCCGTCGGTCTCCGTGACCAATCTCGTGCGCGTGTCGCCTGATGGGCGCTTGATCGCGGCCGCGACCGCCGGGGCTCTGGTGACGGTGTTGCCGTGGGAGGGCGACGCCGCGCTCTGGACCGCACCGGGCAACGGGATCTCGGAAGCCATGGCTTGGCATCCCGACGGCGGGGAACTGGCTGTGGCCACGCGGACCGGCGATATCGGGGTTTTTCGCGCGCGGGATGGCGAGCTTCTGCGCGAGTTGCGCGGACACCGATCGCGCGTCACGGCGCTGGCCTATTCGGGGGACGGGCGGCAGCTCTGGAGCCGCGGCCAGGATTCCACGATGCGCCTCTGGGATGCCCATACCGGCGATCCACACCTTGTGATGGAGGACACCAGCCTGGATCCGGACCTCGTGGTTTCTGCGGATGGAACTCGCGCGGTGATGAGCCGGCAGTGGACCGAGGCGACCTGGGCGCAGGTGGATCGCGTGACCGTGGTACGGCGCCTCGCTCCGGCGGTACCGGGTGCCGAGGCCACGCTGACCGGCATGATGGATTTTCACCCCACGGGCCGATGGCTGGCGGTGGCCACCTTCCGCGGAGTAGGCGTGGTCGACGTCCGGAATGCGCGCTGGGCGGCGTGGTGGCCGAGGCGACCGCGCACCGGTGACCCGGACGCCACCGTGGCGTGCTCGGTGCAGTTCTCCGCGGATGGTGCATCGATCTGGATGGCCGACCGAACTTCGGGCGTGGAAGTGCGATCGTTCCGCGTGGAGGAAGGCGACCGCATTGAGCTTGGTTCCCCGCGCGACGTTTTTCCCGAGGCGGGGTTCCTGGTCAGCGATATGAGCGCGGACGGCCGGCGGGTGGCTCTGGTTCAGCGGGATCCGGGCGCGGTGGTGATCCTCGATGCGGAAACAGGAACCGAAGTGCGGCGATTGGAACCGGCGCCCGAGGTGATGATCGCGATGTTTAGCCGCGACGGGCGCTGGCTCGTGACCCAAACGACGGGAATGGAAAAGACCAACTCGGTGGCGGCGCAGGTCTGGTCGCTGGCGGACGGCTCGGCCGCGCACGCGCTGGATGTGGGTCCGCTCGGTCTCATGGACGTCAGCCGCGACGGGCGCTGGCTGGCGCTTTCGGGTGAACGCGGTTTTCGCATCGCGGAAGTGGGGCGTTGGGAGACCGCGACCCGGCTGCACGCCGAAGTGCCGGACACCTCGGCGGTACCGTCCTTTTCACCGGACGGCGAATGGCTGGCCGTGGGCATTTCGGCGGATGTCTACCTCGCCCGCGTGCGAGACGGCGAGGTGGTGGCGCGACTGGCGGCGCTCGGCAACAACGGCGCGGCAGCGCGGCCGATGTTTGGGCCCGACGGCCGCATGCTGGCGGTGGCGAACGACGACGGGACGGTGGATCTCTGGGACATGGAGGAGTTGCGCGCGGCGCTCGGACGCCTTGGTTTGGTTTGGTAACGGGTGATGCCGGTTTGGCTGGTTTTAGGTCGCCGGCGCCGGCGCCGCACGCAAAGGGGTTGAGCTCTAGCTGGGGTCCGCGGACCAAAGGTCGGCGCGGGATCCGGCCACGTCCGGCTTCCGCAGCGCGAGGAGAGCCCCGGCCGATGAGATCCGGCGGGCCGGGTTGGCTGGCGCGGACGGAAGCGGATTTTCGCAGGCGGACATGGAGCGCTGGTTTTCAGCGATGCGCGCGAGGGTCCCGTGGCTCGGGGCGCGGGAAGGCAGGCCGGATTGCGACCGGGCGGCGTCGCCGGCGTCCCAGACGCGCGTGGCGGCCGAGGACGAATGGGCCAACAGACTGCTGGCCACGGTCAGAGCGATGAGAATCAACGGCTTGAGGGAACTCATAGAGGCGGATAATGGGGGTTGTGGCTCGCGGAGCGGCCGGGCGTCGGCAGCACGAAGGGCGGCGTGCCGAGGACCAGCCGGGGTGGGTTCCGTAACGAGTCATACGCCAGGGGAAACGGGAATCCCGGGGGCCGGTTGCACCGTTTTGCAGGGGACCGTGGTTTGACACGGGTTCTTGCATGCTTAGCCTTGGGTTCCGCCGGGACGCCCGGGCACTTCACGCAGGGCGAAACCCGGGCAGGCGGGCGAAAGCATCTCATGCGTTACTGCGATTCGGTATTCGGCTTTAGGCGGAGGCAGACCCGCGAAGTGGTGGTGGGCGACCCCGCGCGCGGCGGCGTCATCATCGGCGGCGACCGCCCGGTGGTCGTGCAGTCGATGATCACCTGCGACACCATGGACACCGCGGCCTGCGTGCGGGAGACGCTGGAGTTGGTGAAGCTGGGCTGTCAGATCGTGCGCATCACCGCGCCGACGGTGAAGGACGCGGCCAACCTGAAGAATATCGTCGAGGCCCTGCGCGCGCAGGATTGCTTCGTGCCGATCGTGGCAGACATCCATTTCAAGCCCGAGGCCGCCATGGAGGCGGTGAAGTGGGTCGAGAAGGTCCGCGTGAACCCCGGCAACTACGCGGACAAAAAGAAGTTCGCGGTGAAGGAATACACCGACGCCGAGTACCAGGCCGAACTGGAGCGGACCGGGGCCGCCTTCGAACCGCTGGTGCGCGAGTGTCTCCGCCTGGATCGCGCGATGCGCATCGGCACCAATCACGGCTCGCTCAGCGATCGCATCATGAACCGTTGGGGCGACACGCCGGCGGGCATGGTGGAGAGCGCCCTCGAGTTCGCGCGCGTGTGCCGCCGGCTCGGTTTCCACCGCTTCGTGTTCTCGATGAAGGCCTCCAATCCCAAGGTCATGATCGAGTGCTACCGCTTGCTGGTCGCGCGCCTGAACGAACTGGGACCCGATTGGAACTACCCCATCCACCTCGGCGTCACCGAGGCGGGTGAAGGTGAGGACGGCCGCATCAAGTCGGCGATCGGCATTGGATCCCTCCTCTGCGACGGCTTGGGCGACACCATCCGCGTCAGCCTCACCGAGGACAGCCCGCGGGAGATTCCGGTGTGCCGCGATCTCCTGGCGCAGGTGATGGAGCTGACGCGCGGCGCGGCGTTGGAACTGCCGCATCCGGCCCTGCCCTTCCATCCGTTCGTCTTCGAACGCCGCGTCGCGGAGGATGCGGAGCTCGTGCCGGGCGGTGTGCGCGGCGGCGGGGAACAGACCGTGCGTGTGGTGGTGACGCGCGCCACCTGGGACAAAGTCGCGCCGAAGATTTCGCCCAAGGCGGACGTGAAGCCGGAGGCGGTTTACGAGGATCTGCAGATTCAGGAAGTCGATCCGCGCGAGGAATTCACGGTCGCCTGCGATTCCCAGTGGATCACCGTGCGTGACGGGGTGGATCTCCCGCCGATCACCGCCTTCCGCCTGCTTTCGGCGCGTCTGCGTGAACTCGGTCTGCGCTGTCCGATCCTGCTGAAGGACACCCTAGTATTCCCGGAGGTGCCGTGGTCGCCCGACACCGCGCTGCTGCGTGCGTCGGTGGTGATCGGCGCGTTGCTGGCGGACGGCATCGGTGACGCCATCCTGGTGCGGGCGGAATCGGGCGCCGGCCAGTCGCTGCGCCTGGCGTACAACATCCTGCAGGCGGCCGGCTGTCGCAGCTTCAAAACGGACTACGTGGCGTGTCCGAGCTGCGGTCGCACGCTGTTCAACCTCCAGACCGTGACCGCGCGCATCAAGGCGCGGACGGTCCACCTCAAGGGCGTCAAGATCGCCATCATGGGCTGCATCGTGAACGGCCCCGGTGAGATGGCAGATGCCGACTTCGGCTACGTCGGGGGCGCACCCGGCAAGATCAACCTCTACGTCGGCAAGACGCCGGTGAAGTTCAACATTCCCGAGGCCGAAGCGGTGGAACGGCTCGTGGACCTCATCCGCGAACACGGCAAATGGGTGGAGGCCGCGCCGGCCGAAGCGGTGGCGTAGGCCGGCGGAACGAGCGATCGGTTCAGGGCTGCACGTAGCGCGGTTCGAACACGCACCGGCCGGCGTGATGCCGCAGCAGCTCGACGAAGCGTGCAACGCCGCGCTTCTCTGCTTCGCCCAGCCGATGGCTGACGCAGGAGGTCAGGTACCTCCGGCGGAATGCCTCGTCGAAGCCCGCAGCCGTCCGGATCACTTCCTCCAACTCACGTTCCCCGCGCGCCGCGGCGTCGCAGAGCAACCGGCGCAGGACCGTGGTGTCCGTGTCACGGCGCAGCACCCAGACCGCGAACACGAACGGCAGGCCGGTGAGCGACTTCCACGCGAGCCCGAGATCCGTCACCGCGTGCAACGGGTGCTGCTGACGGAACCGGATCGCCGGATCTCCGATCAGCAGGACGAAGTCGTGATTCGCCGCTTCCTCGACGTGGGCCAGCGACTCGAGGTGCGGATGGAGCCCTTGTTCGGCGAGCAGCACCCGCAGGAGATTCACGCTGGTGAGCGATGCGTTGTGGCAATGCACGACGCGCGCTTCGGCGAGGGGGCGGCGGTGCGCGAGGATCACACTGTAGACCTCGCCATCTGACGCCACGCAGGGCCCGTCGAGGATGTCATAGCAGTCATCGAACAGCGCTTCCGTGATGCTGAGCAGGCCGGCGTCGATCTCGCCGCGGCGCAGGGCCACGGCGAGTTGCGACGGCGGCAGCAGGGCGAGGCGGCCTTCGAGGCCGCGCACCAGCGGCGCGACGTTGAGGTAGGGCACCGAACCGGCACGCAGCGCCGGGCCGGAGGACGAGGGTTCGGACGCGGGCCGAAATCCCCCTGCGCCTTCACGGGCCGTGTTGTCCGGCGGGCGTGTGCTCACGCTCACGCCTTGGGCGTCTTCTTAAGCCCGACCGAGCTGCCGCGCTTGGCGATCTTTCGGCTGGTCAGCACCTTGGTGACCGTCCCGGTCTTGAGGTACTGGGCGCGCACCTCCTCGAGAATGGCGTCGCGCTGGTCGTAGAGGCGCTTGGGTTTGCGCGCCTTCACGCGTGAGAGCGCGTAGGCGGTGAGCAGCGGCAAGGACAACGTGGAGTCGGTGTAGCAGACCACGCAGTCGGGGAGGTTGTTGGGATCGACCTTGCCCCAGCTCACGGCCTCGCTGGGTGTGGCGCCGCTGAGGCCGCCCGTGTCCGGTCGAGCGTCGGTGAACTGCAGGAAGTAGTCGTGGCCCTTTTCCTGGATGCCCATGACCTCCTGGATCTGGGGTTCGGTCTGGAGCATGAAATTCTTCGGGCTGCCGCCGCCGAAGATGAGCACGCTGCTGGTCGAGCCGGAGGACTTCGCGTGGTAGACGATGCCGGCGGTCTGATTGACGTCGCGATTGACGTCGAGCAGCAGCTTGGAGTCGCGCAAAGCCATCGCGGCAATGTTCATGCCGATGCTCGAGTCGCCCGGGCTGCTGGTGAAGATGGGAATGCCCTGCTCGTATGCCGTGGCCACCACCGAAGAGTCTTTCAGGCCGAGCTTGCGTCCGCGTTCGGACACATATTTTCCGAGAAGGTAGTGGAACTCGTCGGTTCCCATCGTGCGCTGGAACTCGGGTCCGCGGATCACCTCGCGCACGAAGGCGTCGGTGTCGAGCAGCACGTTGTAGTCGAAGAGCACGTCGTAGATGCGGATCACGCCGTCGCGGTGCAGGTCCACGTCGTTGAGGAACGGCGACCCGGCGTAGAGCCGCATGTCGAGGCCGTAGTGCAGATCGTGGTAGAGGTTCGCCCCGGTGGAGACGATCCAGTCTACGAACCCCGCCTTCATCAACGGGATGAGGCAGCTCTTGCCGAGTCCGGCCGGTGTGAGCGCGCCGGTGAGGCTCATGCCGATGGTGCCGTTCCGGGCGAGCATCTTCTCGGCAAACAACCGGCAGCCCTCGCGCAGGCGCCCCCCGTTGTACGCCAGCATCACCTGGTCGATGAGGTCGGCGGCGGAAATGTCGCGTCCGATGCCCAGCGGATTAAGGCGTGGATAGGCGGCGAACTTCTTGGAACCCGTGGCCCGGGTGGACTTGCTCATGGCGCGGCGAGTCTGCGGATCCCGTGCGTGGGGAAAATAAAAAAGGACGAAAGTCGTCGACAGCCGACTGAAGACGAAGCGGTGGGGCGCCCATCCCGGTGGCGCCGCTGGTTTGGCGACTAGAGCGGATCGGCCATGAGGAGGCGGATCGGCCGGGACGCCGAACCCTCCCGACCGTGCGAGGTGCCGGCGAACAGAACCCGCTGCATCGCGGGCTTGCCTCGGGCGGGCTTCGCGACACGCTGCGCGCCTCAGTGAATCGCGAGATCCCGAACCGAACCGGACGCGTGCTCTCCGATGGCGTTCTCGCGCTGGGCGGCGGCGTTCAGCTCGACGCGCGCCGCGCCGTCTGGCTCGAACCGCAGCGGACGCTCCTCGTCGCGGACGTGCACCTCGGCTACGTCTGGGCGGAGCGCCAGCGCGGCGCACTGCTTCCGCTGGTCGAGGAGGACGCCGGCGCGCGCCTCTGCGAATTGCTCGACGTCTATCCCGCCGAACGTCTGGTTTTGCTCGGAGACACCGTGCACGCCACGGCGCGCAACCAGGTGCTCGAAGAGGAATTGGCCGCGGTGCTGGAGCTGCTGACGGGCCGGGTCGCCCTCGAGTTCGTGATCGGCAATCACGATGTGAACCTCGCGTCCATGCTCGCGCGACTCGGCGTCGAACGGCCGGCGGCTCGGTGTCTGTCCGCCGGCCCGCATGTCCTGGTCCACGGCGATGGTTTCGGTTGGTGCGACGTGGCGGGCGGGTTGGGGAGCGACGGTTGGGTGTTCAGCGGGCATGAGCACCCTGCCGTGCGATTGGGAGACGGCGTGGCCACGGAGGTTCGCGTGCCGGCTTTCCTGGTGGGCGAGCGGCGCGTGATCCTCCCCGCCTTCTCCCGCTGGTCCGCCGGCCAGGTGTGCGGGCGGCAGGCGCCGTTATCCCCGCTCACCGACCCGGACGCCCTTCATCACGCGGTGGCCGTGCTGGGACACCGGCTCCTGCCGCTCGCGCTTGCACGGGACGGGACGGTGACTCCGTGTGCGGCCATTCCGGATCCCAGCCCGCTCTTGTGACGGGCTGTCAATCCGTCCCGGGGACGTCACCGCGCCGCGCGGCGGGGGACGATTGGGGCGCGACGCCGTGGGCGCGCGACCAGAGGCTGTCCTTCCAGCTTGCCGAAAGCGCGACGCACCCGGCGAGGTCGCGGGCCGCGGCGTGATCCGCCTTGCGGTGGTGCATCACCTCGTTCGCGAGCGCGACGGTGATCTGCGGGAAGGGTCGGCGCTCGAGTCGGAAGGTCTGCCCGGCGGTGATCCAACCGTGATGCAGAACGCGGAAGTAAAAGCCCGTGCGCCCGCAGCGCTCGACGAGCGCGGTCAGTTCCTTGAAGCGCCAGCGGCGCGCCAATTTCCAGCAAGGCTGACGGGGTTGCGAGACTTCCATCAGCGCCTCGCCCAGGGCGTAGACGTCCCCGATGCACACGGCCTCCTCGAGCAGGCCGGCGGTGGCGAAGTTCTCCCCGAAGCCTCCGGAAGCCACCTCCCGTAGCTCCGGGTACTGGCGCCAATGGGGGAGATGCTCCGAGGGGTACACACAAACCGCCTTGTCGACGCCGCCGTGGTGGCGCGTGTCGGCCTGCTGATCACCACGCAGGCCCGAGTACGCGAGCCAGACGGGTTGGTCGACCGGCAACTTGTGAAAGCCGGTGGTCCAGGCCGCGTCCCACCACGAGCCCGTGCCGGTGGTGGCGATTTCACGGGCGGCACCCACCTGAACGGAAAGCAGGGTCGCGGGAGTCGGGTCTGGCATGGGTCCCTTTTCGGCGGAGGAGTCAGGCCATCATCGACGCACAACCGCTTGCGCGTCATTACCATCGCCGGGACGAGCATGGCCTGGGCGAGGGCCGGCGTCGCGGAGGAATTCGACCGGGAAGCGGGCCGTCGGAACCGCTGAATTCGCTGGCATTCAGCAAGAAGTTCTTTGAATTGCAGGTTGCGCCGGGGGCTGCGGAGATCCCAAACTCCGGGAGTTCGTTCGTTCGTCTGTTTGTTCGCTTCTCTGCCGGTCCGTCTGCGGGCCGGTCAGCCAACAGGGAGGGATTCCACGGGGCGTTGTAAACGCTGGAATCATGGCAAACCGCCGTTGCGATCTGGCATCCCATTATTCATGGAAGAACACCTCGAAGTCGAAGGCCGAATCACCACCGTCCTGCCCGGAACGATGTTCCGCGTCACTCTGGACAACGACCACGAGGTTCTCGCGGTGATCTCCGGCAAGATGCGCAAGCGCTGGATCCGGCTGTCGACGGGCGATCGGGTGAAGATGGAGATGTCCCCTTACGACTTGAATAAGGCGCGGATCGTCTGGCGGATCCGCTGACGGATTGGGTCTTCGTCGTCGCAAGCGCCCTGCTTGCGCCGGTTGGGAGCGGCGAGCGGGTCCGCGGGAGCGGTTCCCGGAGCTTCGCTGCGTCGGGCGCCTTCCTTCGCGAGTGACCTGTGGACGGCGCACACCGGATCGTTCAGGGTGGGGCGACTTTCCCATCCGATGAATTCGCTGCCGAACGTCCAGAGACTGAGCGCGTTCCCGAAGGACCGGCGCGCGTTCACGCTGATCGAACTTCTCGTCGTGATCGCGATCATCGCGATCCTGGCCAGCCTCCTTCTGCCTTCCCTGGCCAAGGCCAAGACCAAAGCCCACGGCGTCCTCTGCCTCAGCAATCAGAAACAGCTCACCCTGGGCTGGCTGATGTACGCCGACGATCATGCCGATCAGATCGTGTGGAACGACCTGACCGCGGACGGGTCGGGCTGGGTGCGAGGTGTCCTCGACTACACGCCCGGCAATCGCCACAACACCAACGTGGCCGGGCTGACCGATCCCAACTACGCCAAGCTCGCGCCCTACACGCAGTCGCCCGGAATCTACAAATGCCCGGCGGACCGCTCGTATGTGACGATCTCGGGCCGTCGCCACGCGCGGGTGCGCAGCCTCTCGATGAGCCAGGCGATGAACTCGCGCAATGACTGGCTCAGCTACCTCACCAAGAAGACGTACCGCGTCTTTCGCAAGCTCTCCGACATCGGGCCGATGGGGCATTCGCGCGCCTTCGTCTTCATCGACGAGCACCCCGACAGCATCAACTTCGGCGATGTCGCCGTGGCGATGAACGACGGCCTGCCTCCGGAGCGCATCCACATCATCGATTACCCGGCCAGCACCCATAACGGCGCGGGCGGACTCAGCTTTGCCGACGGGCATGCCGAGGTGCACAAGTGGCTGGATCCGCGCACGCGCCCGCCGTGGAAGAACCAGCTCATGACCCTGGTCGTGGCCTCGCCGCGCAATGTGGACATGGTCTATCTCTCGGACCGCTCCTCCATCCCCGAGTAAGATGTTCCCGCCTCCGGTCCGCCTCTTGATGTGCGCCGCCGCGATGGTGGCCGCCGGTCTCCCGTCGGCACCGGGAGCCGTGGCCGCGGCACCCGCCGCTCGATCGGAGCCCGTCTCGTTCGACCGCGAGATACGTCCGATTCTCGAGTCGCATTGCTATCCCTGCCACGGACCCGAGAAGCAACGCGCAGACCTTCGCTTCGACCGTCGCGCGGCGGCGTTGAAGGGCGGTGAATCCGGCGCGCCCTGGGTGCCGGGGAAGTCCGCGGACAGCCTGCTTGTGAAGCTCGTGTCGGGCGCCGATCCGGACCGCGTCATGCCGCCCAAGGGCGAACGCCTGAAGGCTTCCGAACTCGACCTCCTGCGCACCTGGATCGACCAGGGGGCGGACTGGCCGGTCCGCCCGGGTGCCGAAGCCGATGATCCCCTTCGTCACTGGGCTTTTCAGCCGCTGCGCCGTCCCACGGTGCCCGTCTCCCGGGCCACGGCAGGTGGGTCGCCGGTTGATTCCTTCATCGTCGAACGCCTGGCGGCCGCCGGTCTCGAACCGTCGCCCGAGGCCTCGCGCGATGTCCTGCTGCGCCGGCTGTACCTGGTGCTGTTCGGGCTCGCACCCGCGCCGGAGGAGGTCGCGCAGTTCGTCGCGGACCCGGACCCGAATGCCTTCGAGCGCTGGGTGGACCGCGCGTTGCAGGATCCGCGGTACGGCGAGCGGTGGGGCCGGCACTGGCTGGACATCGTGCGTTTCGCTGAGAGCAACGGCTTCGAGACGAATCGCGAACGACTGAGCGCCTGGCACTTCCGTGACTACGTGATCGACGCGTTCAACCGCGACCTGCCGTTCGACCGATTCATCGTCGAACAGATCGCGGGGGACCGGGCGGGCAACGACGTCGCGACCGGTTTCCTGGTGGGCGGGCCGGTGGACATCGTGGGCAGCCCGGATCCCGTGCTCACGGCGCAGCAGCGCGCCGACGAGCTGGACGACATGATCAACACCACGGGCACCGCGTTCCTTGGACTCACGCTGGGCTGCGCGCGGTGTCACAACCACAAGTTCGACCCGGTCGAGCAGCGCGAGTACTACTCGCTGGCGGCGGTGTTCGCGGGCGTGCGCCACGGGGAGCGCGCCTTGCCCATGCCGGCAGAAGTGGCCACCGAACTGGCGGCGTGCGAGCGCGGGATCCGGGAGTTGGAACAGAAGCTCGCGCCGTATCTCGAGCGCCCGCCCGCGCAGTCGTTGGCCGCATCCCCCGGGAAGAAACGCGAGGCCGTCAACGCGCGCGAGAATGTGGAGCGCCTGGCGGCGCCCGTCGACGCGCGTTGGCTGCGGTTCAGCATCCTCGCGTCTTCCGGCGGCGAGCCTTGCCTCGACGAACTCGAGGTCTATGCCGGCGAACGCAACGTGGCGCTGGCCGGTGCCGGCGCGCGTGCCTCCGCGTCAGGCACCCTGGCGGGCTTCGACATTCACCGACTCGAACACCTGAACGACGGCCGGCACGGCAACGGCCGCTCATGGATCTCTGCGGAGCCGGGCCGCGGTTGGGTGCAGCTCGAGTTCCCGCGCGTGGAACGGGTGGATCGCGTGGTCTGGGGACGCGATCGGGAAGGACAGTTCGCGGACCGTCTCGCGGTCCAGTACCGGATCGAGGTGGCGGTGGAGCCGGGGCAGTGGCGGCTGGTGGCCAGCTCGGACGACCGGGAGCCGTTCAACGCCGAGGCGGCCAAACCGGTGGGCCCGCCCCCGCCGCGCTACGTGTTCGACGGTCGTCCCGAGTCCGAGGCCGCCGCGGCCCGCGAGTGGGTGTCCTCGCTCGAAGCATTGCGGAAGAAGCGCGAAACGCTGTCCAAGCCGCCCCTGGCCTACGCCGGGAAGTTCGAAAAGCCGCCCGAGATGCATCGTCTGCACCGCGGCGATCCCATGCAGAAGCGGGAGGCCGTGGTGCCCGCCACCCTCGCTGTGTTCGCGCCGGTGACCATGTCCGCCGATGAACCGGAGTCCGATCGCCGCCTGCGGCTCGCGCGCTGGATCGCGGACCCGGCGAATCCGTTGACGCCGCGCGTGCTGGTGAACCGGCTGTGGCAGTATCATTTCGGCGTGGGCCTGGTGGATACGCCCAGCGACTTCGGACGCAGCGGGTCGCGACCCACGCATCCGGAGCTCCTCGACTGGCTGGCGGGCGAATTGATCGACCGGGGCTGGAGCATCAAAGCGGTGCAGCGGCGCATCCTGCTCTCCGCCACGTGGCGACAGTCTTCACGTCCGCGCGACGAAGCCTTGCGCGTCGATGCGGCGAGCCGGTTGCTGTGGCGATTCCCGCCGCGGCGGCTCGAGGCGGAAGGCATTCGCGATCGTATCCTCCAGACCAGTGGCGATCTGGATCCGACGCCGGGCGGCCCGAGCTTCTACCTGCACGAGGTCGACCGCGAGAATGTGTATCACTACCACCCGAAGGAGCACTTCGACGCGCCCCAGCATCGCCGCATGGTCTACGCCTTCAAGGTGCGCATGGAACAGGACGGGATCTTCGGCGCGTTCGACTGTCCGGACGGCAGCCTCGCCGTGGCGCGGCGCGGCGCTTCGACGACCCCGTTGCAGGCGCTCAACCTTTTCACCAGCGAGTTCCTGCTCGAACAGGCGGCGAGCTTCGCGCGGCGGCTGGAGCGCGAAGCCGGGCCGAAGGTCGAGGCCCAGGTGCAGCGGGCCTGGACGCTGGCGTTCGGACGAATGGCGCAGGCGGAGGAGGTCGGGCCGGCGGTGGAGCTCGTGCGGGCGCACGGTCTGCCCGCGCTGACGCGCGCCGTGCTCAACGCCAACGAATTCCTCTTCATCCCATGACGCCGCTTTAAAGACATCCCCTGCTGAACCGTCGTCGCTTCCTCGCCGACTCGGGCATCAGCCTGGGTTCGATCGCGCTGACGCACCTGCTCAGCCGGCAGGGACTCCTCGCAGCAAATGTGGCGGGCAAGGATCCGCTGCGCCCGCGCATCGACGCCGCGAGGCCTTTCGCGCCGCGCGATCCGCATTTCGCGCCGCGCGCGAAGAACGTGCTCATGATCTTCTGCAGCGGCGCGTGCAGTCAGCTCGACACCTTCGATTACAAGCCCGAGCTCATCCGACGCCATGGCCAACCGCTGCCGGGCGGTGAATCGCTGATCACGTTCCAGGGTCAGCAGGGCGCTTTGACGAGGAGTCCCTGGGAGTTCCGCCCGCGCGGGCAGTCCGGCAAGATGGTGTCCGATCTCCTGCCGCACCTCGGCGAACTGGTGGACGACCTGTGCTTCGTCCACTCGATGCAGGGCAAGACCAACACGCACGGGCCGGGAGAGAACTTCATGTCCACGGGCTACACGCTGGACGGGTTTCCCAGCATGGGCTCGTGGGTGACGTACGCGCTGGGCACCTCGGACCAGAGCCTGCCCGCATACGTGGCGATCCCGGATCCGCGCGGCAAGCCGCAGAACAGCGTCAACAACTGGGGCCCGGGATTTCTGCCCGCCGCCTATCAGGGCACGGCGTTCAACGCCACCAGCGCCATCCGCAATCTCGCGCGGCCGGCGTCCGTCGACGCGGCGTCCGACCGTTCGACGCGCGAGTTTCTTCAGCGCCTGAACGAGCGGCATCTGCAGGCGTTTCCCGGGGACACCGAACTCGCCGCGCGCATCGCCAGTTATGAACTGGCCGCACGCATGCAGCTCAGCGTGCCGGGGGTGGCGGGTCTGCAGGACGAGCCCGAACCTATCCTAAGGATGTACGGAGCGGACGAGGGCGGATCGAAGATCAAGGACCTGCGCGCCGCGTATGCGCGCAATTGCATTCTCGCACGGCGCCTCATCGAGCATGGCGTGCGGTTTGTGCAGTTGTTCAACGGCGCATACCAGACCGGCGGGGAGGGCGTGAGCAATTGGGACGGGCACAAGGATCTCTTCAACCAGTACAGCATGCACGGTCCGGTTCTGGACAAGCCGACGGCGGGGCTGCTGCGCGACCTCAAGCAGCGCGGCCTGTTGAAGGACACGCTGGTGGTGTGGTGCACGGAGTTCGGGCGCATGCCGACCTTCCAGAAGGGGGCGCAGGGGCGGGATCACAATCCGCGCGGGTTCACCTGCTGGCTGGCGGGTGCCGGGGTGAAGGCACCTTTCAGTCACGGTGCGACCGACGATTTCGGATACACGTCAGTCGAGGACGTGGTGACGGTGTACGATTTTCACGCGACCGTCCTGCACCTGCTCGGCCTCGATCACGAGCGGCTCACGTTCTACCACAACGGCCTGGAGCGCCGGCTGACCGACGTGCACGGCGACGTGGTGAAGGCGATCCTAGCGTAAGGCGAGGGGCCTTGGACAGCGACGGCTCTCCGCCGCTGTCCCTGGTGGGTCACGAGCTCCGTCGCCACTCATCACTCCCCACTGGCCTCGTGGTGGGTGGGTCAGCCTTCCGTTTTCGCGGGACCGGTGGCGTCTCCGCCACCGCCACCGGCATCGCCACTGCTGGCGCGCATGGCGCGTTTGAGGGCGGGCACCTGCTCGAGCAGCCGCTTGAGGTCCACACCGGTCAGGCTTTCCAGCACGGGCGGAAGCTGGGCCACGATCTGCGTGATGTCGCCGGTCACCTTGGATGCCCCGCCGCCTTCGCCCGATCCGGAGTTGATGATCACCATGCGCTCGGTCTTGGAGAGCGGCTCGGAGATCTTGCCGGCGATCTCGGGCAGCACCTTGACGATGAGCTCGATGACGGCGGCCTCATTGTACTGTTTGAAGGACTCGGCCTTCTGGCGCATGGCCTCGGCGTGCGCACGTCCCTGCGCCTCGATGATGGACGCCTCGGCAAGACCCTTGGCCTTCTGCGCCTCGGCCTCGGCGATGCCGGTGGCCTGGGCCACCTCGGCCTGCGCGAATCCGGTCTGTTTCTGCGCCGCCGCCGCGCCCGCGGCCTCGGTCTCGAGCTGGAACCGCCGCGCGCTGGCCAGTGCCTCGACGCGGTAACGCTCGGCATCGGCGGGCTTCTGCACGTTGGCCTCCAGTTCGCGCTGGCGACGCATGATCTCCTGCTGCTGCAGCTCGATCTGCTTCTGCTTCTCGATGATCTGGACCTGAACCTCCTCCGCCTTCACGAGCTGCCCGGTCTTGTACCGCTGCAGATCGTAGGCGAGATCGGCCTCGGCCTTCTTGCTGTTGGTGGCGGTGTTGTACTCCGCGACCTTCAGTTCGAAATCGCGGTTCGCTTCGGCCACCTTGGTGTCGGCCGCGAGCTTCGCCTCCATGCCCGCCTGCTGCGCCTGCGAACTCTTGATCATGGCGTCGCGATCGGCCTCCGACTGCGCGATCTGTGCGTCGCGTTTCACCTGCGCGATGCGCGGCTTGCCGAGGGCCTCGAGATAGCCCTGCGTGTCGCGGATGTCTCGGATGGTGAAGCTGACGATCTGCAGGCCCATGTTGGCCATATCTCCGGCGGCGACTTCCTGAACCTTGGCCGCGAAGGCATCCCGGTTCTGGTAGATCTCCTCGACGGTCAGCGTGCCGAGGATCGCGCGGAGATGGCCTTCGAGGGTCTGGGTCGCGATGCCGCGGATCTCTTCGCTGCCCTTGCTGAGGAACTGCTCGGCGGCGGTGGCGATCGAGACATCATCGCCCTTCACTTTGATTTGTGCCACGCCGTCGACGCGCACGGGCACGCCCTTGCTCGTGTAGACCTCGGGCGTCTGCACGTCGATGGTCAGGAGCTCGAGCGAAAGCGTGTCGACCTTCTCGACCACCGGGATCACGAACGTGCCGCCTCCCTTCACGATGCGGAATCCCCGCGCGCGCGCCGTGCCATCGGCATCCCGCACCACCTGGCGCCGGCCGGAGACGATCAGCACCGCGTTGGGGCCGACCTTGGTGTAGCGGCTGGCCCAGACGACCAGGGACAGGCCGATGACGGCGAGGATGCCGACCACGGCAATGGCGGCGAGGCCCCAGCTTTCGAGACTGAACTGAGCGAACAGGGCGGGTGTCTGCATGGTGGCGTTAGATCAGGTGGATCCGGTGGAAGTTGCAGAATGTTCGGGCCATCCCGGGGCGGGCGCAGGTGCGGGTTCAGGACGGACGGCGTGCGGCGACGAAGAACTGGTTTCCCACGATGCGTTGGATGATGACGGTCGAGCCGGTGGACAGGGGATCCGTGCCCTCGCAGCGTGCGGCGGCGGTATAGCGCACCCCGCCGTCGACATAGGCGATCTCACCCACGCTGCCCGGAGCGATGGGCGTGATGACCGTCGCCTCGCGCCCGGCGAGGTTGGCGACCAGCGATTCGCTCGAACCCTGGGTGCGCACGAAGACCATGCGGAACAGGTAAAAGACCAGCGCGGCGATGATCAGGCCGCCGAGCAGCGAAAGCGGGATGCTGAGCAACGGCGATCGGGTCGCTTCGATCCGCGACAGGATCATGCCGATCCCGCCGAACGAGGTGATGAAGGCGGCGAGGGTGGTCGGGCTCAGCGGGCTGATTACGGGATCACCGCCGACTCCGGCGTCGCCATGACTGCCGGATCCGATGTCCGCCCCGTCGCCCTCGTGGGCGCCCAGAAAATGCCCGGCGATGGCCGAGAACAGCACGTAGAGGAGGCCGAGCGCAAAGCAGGCGATGTAGACGATCAGGAGATCCATAAACGAGCGCGCGCGCCAAGGGTTGGTGAAGACAGCGAGACTGATCCCCACGGACGCGGCAAGCACTATTCCGGGAATGGCCTGGTCGCGGTCACGGGCCGCAGGAAGGCGGTGCGGCGCCGCGCGCTGCGAAGGCCAGGGTCGACAGAAAACTCGACGTTGCGGCCGGTTCCACCGATGAAAACGGGGTTGTCGACATCGTCCGAACCCAAACCCGCGTCCGCGGCGACGTCGGTTCCGTCCCGCCCCGCCGCCGCGGCGCGGCAGCCGGCGCCTCTCGCGCGGGCGATGTGGATCACCCTCGGGTTGATTGGCTGTGGTCTGGGCGGGTTGGGCATTGTGTTACCGGGGATGCCGGCCACGGTCTTTTTCATCTTCGCGGCCTACTGTTTCTCACGCAGCAGCCCGCGCTTGTTGCAATGGGTTTTGAGTCTGCCGCGGGTGGGTCCGCTGGTGCGCGACTACCGGGCGGGTCTCGGAATACCCAGGCGCGCCAAATGGGTGGCGCTGGTCACCATGGCGGTGTGCGGGGGCATCAGCCTCTACACGATTCCCGCGCTCTGGTTCCGGCTGTTGATCCTGGGCCTCCTGCTCGTGGGCGCCGGCGTGGTGGCGTTCATGGTGCCGACTCGCGATGACCGCCTCCGGTAGGCGCCGCCGTGCAGGCGGCGCGGGACCGCTCCCACGACCGGATTCGCCAGACGAATCAGGGAGGTTGTGTTGAGGACGTCACCGAGTGCGTGCTCGCGTTGCCGTAGCGCCATCCGGAGCAGGTTGATCCAGTCTTCGTACTGTCGACGCCGGTCTGCGATCTCGGCGGCGAGCCGCTGTCCGCGGGCACCCCTTGGCCGGCCGGCTTGACCGGTCGGAATGGGCGGCGGACCCTCGGCGGCGTCACCCACGCCACCGACAGCGAATCGCCCACCACCCTCCCACTTATGAAAGCCATGCTCCGGACCAGCCGACCCACCGCTGCGATCCCTTCACGTCGTCCCAGCCGTCGTGCATTCCTGAAGTCCGGCGCCTTTCTCGGCGCCGGGTTCATGATCGTGCCGCGGCATGTGATCGCCGGGAGCGGCGCGACGCCGCCCAGCGAGCGTGTGAACATTGCGGGCATCGGCGTGGGCGGCATGGGCGCCGGTGACATCGGCGCGGTGGCGGCCGACAACAACATCGTGGCGCTCTGTGACGTCGACCAGGTGCGCGCCGCGGACACCTTCAAGAAGCATCCCAAGGCGAAGGCGTTCCGCGATTTCCGGAAGATGTTCGATGCGGCCGAGAAGGAGATCGACGCGGTCATCGTGGCGACGCCCGATCATTTTC
>CAZYJB010000006.1:0-17603 GCA_964647675.1 uncultured Verrucomicrobiota bacterium
GCTGTGGGGATGACCCGCCCCAGCGTCATGATCGTGACCGAGGTGCACGTCGAGCTTCACGCCTTCGATGCCCGACTTCGAGGCACGGCGGGCGTGGAGATGGTAGCCGTGGACCGGCAGCTTCCGGAGGTCCCGTTCGAGGTCGGCGAGGGGCACGCCCAGATCGAGCATGGCGCCGAGGAACATGTCGCCACTGAGGCCGCTGAAGATGTCGAGGTAGAGCGTGGCCATGGAGGGAGAGTGGAGGGGGGTGTGCCGAGTCAGGCACGGCCGCTGCGGGCCTCCTCGGCCAGCGCATTGATCTGGCTGGCGGCGTAACCGGCGCCGAACCCGTTGTCGATGTTCACCACGGTGAGGCCGCTGGCGCAGGAGTTGAGCGCGGTGAGCAGCGCGGAGAGTCCGCCGAAATTGGCGCCATACCCGATGCTGGTGGGCACGGCGATGATCGGGCGGCGGACCAGACCACCGACCACGCTGGGCAAGGCACCCTCCATGCCGGCCACCACCACCACCACGCGCGCGGCCTGGATGTCGTCGAGGCGCTGGAAGAGGCGGTGGATGCCGGCGACGCCGACATCGTAGATGCGCTGGACGACATTGCCCATGACCTCGGCGGTGACTGCGGCCTCTTCGGCCACTGGCAGGTCGCTGGTGCCTGCGGCCACCACGGCGATGCGGCCCTCTCGCTTGGGCAGGGACGGGGATTCCACCGTGACGCAGCGCGCGAGTTCGTGATGCACCGCCTTGCGGAAGGCGCGGCGCAGGCGGGTGGCGTGCGCCGGGGTGATGCGCGTGACCAGGAGCTGTCCGTCGCGCGCCAGGATCCGCCGCGCGATCGCGACGGTCTGTTCCGGCGTTTTTCCGGCGCCGAAGATCACTTCCGGGAAGCCTTTTCGCAGCGCGCGATGAGTGTCGACGGTGGCGAAGGGCAGCGCCTCGGACACGGGCGAGGAGAATGCCTTCAGCGCCTGTTCCACGGACGCGCGACCCGAGCGCACGGCATCGAGCAGGCTTCTGGCTTGGTCCGGCGTCACGGCCCGAAACGATGGTCGTGACCGGTGCGGCGTGCAAGCGGTGTCGCCGCTGATTTCCCCTCGCCCGGGGAGCCTGGTTGGAAGTAAATCGCGGGCATGCTTCCAAGTCCTTGGGTTCGCAGGGTCACCCTGCTGACGGCGTGTCTGGCCGCGCTGCTCTGCGTGGTGTCCCGCGGCGCGCAGGCAGCGGGTGACGGGCGGCTGCATCTTTACTGGATCGATTCCGAAGGCGGTGGCTCGACGCTGGTCGTGACGCCGTCCGGGGAATCGGTGCTGCTGGATGCCGGCAATCCGGGCGGGCGCGATGCGGAACGCATCCACCGCGTGGCCACCGGACCGGCGGGCCTTTCGCGCATTGATCACCTGATCGTGACACACTTTCACATCGATCATTTCGGCGGGGCACCCGAATTGGCGGCCCTGATGCCGATCCGGAACCTCTGGGACAACGGGCTGCCGGACGCGGATCCGGATGGGAATCGTGAATCCACCTGGCCACTGACCAGCCGTGGGTATCGCGAGATGAAAGTCGAGGCGCGGCATCGGGTGGCACCGGGCCAGTTGGTGCCGTTGCAAGCCGCTGCCGTGCCTCTCTTTCTGCGCTGCGTCATCGCAAGGCAGGCACTCTGGAAGCCGGAGGCGAAGGGGCCCGCAACCTGGCCGGTGCGGAAGCCGGCGGGCCCGGCGGTCGCGGCGCGAAACAAGGACACTTCCGACAATGCCAACAGTTCGGCATGGGTGCTCGGGTTCGGCTCCTTCCGCTTCTACGACGGCGGGGATCTCACCTGGAATGTGGAAGCGTCCCTGGTGACGCCGGAGGTGGTCGTTCCCGAGGTCGACATCTACCAGATCACCCACCATGGACTGGACAACAGCAACCACCCGGGGCTGATGCGGGCGCTGAATCCGCGCGTGACGGTCATGAACAATGGTGCGGTCAAAGGCTGCATGCCGGAGGTGGTGCGGAACCTGCGCGCGATGCCGGGACTCGAGGCGGTCTATCAGGTGCATCGCAACCTGCGGGCCGACGGCGCCACGAACAACGCTCCCGAGGCGTTCATCGCGAACGGGGGAAGGTCCAACGAGTGTGCCGGGCATTACATCCATGCCCGCGTCGAGCCGGACGGCAGCGCGTACACCCTTCGCATTCCTGCGCATGGTCATGAGGCGCGGTACCAGGTAAAGGCCGGGCGACCCTGAGTGATGCGTTGCCCCGCAATCATGCAGGGATTCCTCAACGGGTGGAGCCTGGCGTGCGTGCTCGTTGTCCTGGCGGGGGCATCGTCCTCGGCGCAGACCCGGTTCGATCGCGCGGTGCTGTTCGAGAACAGCCTGCCCGACCGGGGCTATTACCACAGTGAAGGTTCGGTGGTGGCGCCCAGCACGCTGGAGATGTCCGACAACCGGTTTCCAGTTCACACGGCGCAGTTCGTGAGCCCTCCCAATGCGCTGCGATTGAAATGGAAATCCGCGCGCGGCGGCGATTGGCGGCTGGTGCTGAAGGCGCCGACCCGCTACGGGCGACGCTTCGATTTCGAAGGCGACGCGCTCCTGGTCTGGGCGTACTCCGAGCGCGGACTCAGATCGGACGCTTCCCCGCTGGTCTCGGTCCAGGATGCCAACGGCTTCTCCACCGCGACCATCCGGCTGATCGCGCGCGGGACGGAGTTGCCGGCACGCACCTGGACACGCCTTCGCCTTCCGTTCGCCGGATTCGCCGGGCCATTTGGGTCCACGGACGACCGCCGGTTCGACTCCCGAAAGCTGGTGAGCGTGACCTTCGTCCAGGGTTTGGATGACGGCGGCGACCACCTGCTTTACCTGGATTCGGTGCAGGTAGGGAGCGCGGTGTCGGAAGGAGATGAGGGTCCATCGCCGACCCCGCCGTCGGGGTTGGTGGCGAAGGCGGCCGACAGCCATGTGGATCTGACCTGGACCCCCTCGGCCTCGACCCATGTGCTCACCTATCGCGTCGAGCGTTCGCTGGATGGCCGCGAGTACACCCCGCTGTCGACCCAGGCCGGACACCTCCTGCGCGCGGTGGATTTCCTGGGCGCGCCGGGCCGTACGGCGTGGTACCGCGTGCGTGCGGCGGACGAGGCTGGGAAGGTATCGGAGCCGACGGACGCCGTGCAGGCGACCACGCGCCGGTTCAGCGACGACGAGCTGCTCAGCATGGTCCAGGAGGCGTGCTTTCGTTACTACTGGGAGGCGGGCCATCCGGACGCCGGCATGGCGCTGGAGATCCTGCCCGGGGATCCGAATCTCGTGGCGGTGGGGGCGTCGGGATTTGGTGTGATGGCGACCGTGGTGGCCGCGGAGCGGCAGTTCGTGACGCGCGCGGCGGCGGCGGAGCGGGTGTTGAAGATCGTGCGGTTCCTCAAGGGAGCGGATCGCTTCCACGGAGTCTGGCCGCACTTTCTCGATGGCCGCACCGGCCGCGTGATTCCGTATTTCGGTCCGTACGACAACGGCGCGGATCTGGTGGAGACGGCCTTCCTCGTTCAGGGGCTGCTGGTGGCCCGGCAATACTTCGATGCCGAGACACCGGAGGAACGCGAGATTCGCGCGACCGTCACCCAACTCTGGCGGGAGGTGGAATGGGACTGGTTCCGCAAGACCCCCGCGAGCGAGGTCCTGTACTGGCATTGGTCGCCTGATCATGAGTGGCGAATCAGCCATCCGTTGGTGGGCTGGAACGAGACGATGATCGTGTATCTGCTGGCCATCGCCTCACCCACCCACGGCGTGCCGGCATCGCTTTATCACACTGGCTGGGCCGGGCAGTCCGAGATGGCCATTCGGTACCGGCAGAATTGGAGCCGCACGACCGAGGGGGATCGCTACACGAACGGTAAGTCTTACTACGGAATCCCGCTCGATGTCGGGGTGGGGCCGGGCGGTGAGCTGTTCTTTTCCCACTTCTCATTCCTGGGCTTCGATCCGCGGGGCCGGCGTGATCGCTATACCAACTACCAGGACAACAACCGGAGCCTGGCCCTGATCCAGCGGGCGCACGCGATTGCGAATCCGCGGCGCCACGTGGGCTATGGCGCGAACTGCTGGGGTTTCTCGGCGGGGATCCATTCCGGCGGTGGAAAGGCACAACCGCGTGACGACAATGGAACGATCCAGTGTCACGCCGCGCTGGCATCGATGCCGTACACCCCGGAGGAATCGATGGTTGTGCTGCGTCATCTCTATCGCGCCCTCGGCGCGAAAATCTGGGGCATTCATGGCTTCCAGGATGGCTTCAATCAGTCGGAGAACTGGTATGAGGAGGTCAACATGGGGCTCAATCAGGCGCCCATCGTGGTGATGATCGAGAATCATCGCAGCGGCCTGGTCTGGCGTTTGTTCATGTCGAACCCGGAGATCCAACCCATGCTGGACGCCATCGGGTTTGTGCCCGATCCATCGCGCCGGAGGTGATGCGCCGGGTCGTTCGGGGCGAGAGCGAACTCGGCAGCGGGCTCGAGCCGGCCTCTTTTGGATTGCTTACAAAAGTGGGCGCCCGTATTCAGACGCTCGTAATCCTCCTGCGGTCAGCTTTGCATGACTCGGGAGAAACTTTTGAACAAGACAAGGGTTTCATCCGTCCATGCCTGAGACCCAGCACCATCCACGGCTATTCCGTGTGCGTATCATCCGGAGGGTCGGGGATTGGCGGTTGGCGATCCCTGGGACTACCGGAACCGGTCCGGGCTCGTGTCCATGAGCACCATCCACCCTTTGCCGGACGCCGACGCGGTCGTGCCCGGAGCCGTGATTGCCGTCGCCGCGGGACAGCGCCACGGGCGCACGCTGCCTGAGTTGGAGGGTGTCGTTCCGGCCGACGTCCTGAGACTTCTACCGGCGGAGTTCGCCAAACAGAACAATGTCCTGCCGCTGGCGCGACACGAGGGTGTGCTGAAGCTCGCGCTGGGGGAGCCAGCCGAGCGCGATGCGGTGCGGGTGGTGGACGACGTGAGGCTGCTGACTGGCCTGGAGGTCGGATTGGTGCGGTTGCCGGCCGAGGCGGTGCGCAACCGAATCGGGGAGTGCTACCAGGTGACGGTCGAGCGCATGCTCGAGAATCTGGATGCGGATCTTTCGGGCGTCGTGGAGGGGAGGAACCTCCACGACATCGAGGTGATGGCCAACGAGCCCACGGTCATCAACCTTGTGAACGTCATCCTGGCGACCGCGCTCCGCGAACGCGCGAGCGACGTCCACCTCGTGCCCTACGAGGAGGCGATCGAGCTGCGCTACCGCATCGACGGACTTCTGCAGGTGCAGCCGCCCCCGCCCAAGCACCTGCACGCGGCGCTGGTGTCGCGCATCAAGATCATGGCGGACATGAACATCGCCGAACGGTTCATGCCGCAGGACGGGCATATTCAGATCCATCATCGCGGTCACCGCGTGGACATCCGCGTGGGCACCATGCCCACGAAGTACGGCGAGAGCCTGGTAATGCGCCTGCTGGAGAAGGGCTCGCGCGTGCTCAGCCTGGAGGAACTGGGGTTGGATCCCGAGCGCGTGCATCTCATGCAGCGGCTGGTGCAGAAGCCGCACGGGCTGTTTCTCGCGACCGGTCCCACCGGCAGCGGCAAGACCACCACGCTCTATTCGATCCTGCGCAGCATCTTCACCACCGAGAAGAAGATCATCACCATCGAGGATCCCATCGAGTACGAGCTGGCGGGCGTGGCGCAGATCCCCGTGCGGCCGACGCGCAACTTCACCTTCGCAAACGGCCTGCGCGCCATCCTGCGCCAGGACCCGGACGTGGTGATGGTGGGCGAGATCCGGGATTCGGAGACCGCGGAGATCGCCATCCGCGCCGCCCTCACCGGCCATCAGGTGTTCAGCACGCTGCATACGAACGACGCGACCGGCGCGGTGACGCGCTTGCTGGACATGGGAGTCGAGGCCTTCCTCATCTCGTCGTCCCTGGATGGCGTGTTGGCGCAGCGGCTGGTACGCCGCCTGTGCCCGGAGTGCCGGACCGAGTCGCCCGCCTCCGACGCTGTGCGGGAACGCCTGGAGACGCTGAGCGGGCGTCCGCTCGAGGACCGATACTTCGTGGGCTCTGGCTGCGAGGAGTGCCGGGGGACGGGGTATCGCGGACGGGTGGGCATTTACGAGCTGCTGGCCGTCAACGCGGAGTTGCGGGATCTGATCCTGCACAAGCGTTCGAATGCGGAGATGAAGGCGGTGGCGCAGCGCACGATGATCACCATGCACCAGGACGGGCTGCGCAAGGCGGCGGCGGGGATGACTTCGCTGGATGAGATTCTGCGTGTGTCGTCGGGGGATCTCGCGGAATGAGCGCGTTCCGATACCACGCCATGCAGGTCGATGGCGCGCCGGTGGAGGGCGTGATCGAGGCGGAGGACCGTCGCTCGGCGTTGCGGCTGCTGGGGCAGCGCGGTCTTTTTCCCTCGCGCCTGGAGCCGGTCGTGGGCGCGAGTGCGTCCGCCGCGGTGCCGGCGGCGGCGAACGAGACCCGCGGGACGGAGCGCACCGCCGCACCGGCGTGGTCGCTGGGGCGGGTGCGGCGCAAGGAGATCACCGCTTTCACGCGCAAGATCAGCGCGCTGCTGGGAGCTTCGATCCCGATCCCGCAGGCCTTGGACAGCCTGGCGGAGGAGGAGGAGAACGCCGGCCTGCGCGAGGCGGTGGGCCGCATGGCAGCGGCAGTGCGGAAGGGCGTGTCGTTTTCGGGCGCGCTGGAAGAGCATCCCGCGATGTTCAGCCGGCTCTATGTGAGCATGGTGCGGGTCGGCGAGGAGGCGGGGGTGCTGCCCAAGGTGATGGACGACCTGGCGGCGCTGATGGAGCACGAGGACGAGGTGCGCAGCGAGGTGGTGACCGCGGTGGCGTACCCGCTGTTCGTGCTGGGGTTTGGCGTGCTGACGGTGGTGGTGCTGCTCACGGCCGTGCTGCCGAAGCTTTCGGGCATGTTGCGCGACATGGGCACCCTGCCGGTGCCGACCCGCATCCTGCTCGGGGTGAGCGGATTCTTCCGCGACAACTGGGGGCTGCTGGCGGTGGCGGCGATGGGCCTCGGATTCGCATTGTGGCGTTATCTCGGCACGCCGGCGGGCGCGGCCGCGTGGGACGGGTTGAAGCTGAAGCTGCCGCTCGTGGGCGCGGTGTTCCGGGCCTCGGCCATGGCGCGATTCGCGCGCACCTTGGGCACGCTGGTGCGCGCCGGCGTCTCGCTGCTGCCGTCGCTGCGCATCGTCGAGGAGACCATCGGGAATCGCGTGATGTCGGCCCAGATCGCGCGCGTGGCGGAGGAGACCAAGGGCGGCGATTCCCTGGCCGCGCCCCTGCGCAAGCTGGGCCTGTTCCCCCGCGGCGTGGTGCAGATGATCGAGGTCGGGGAGGAGACTGGCCGGCTGGACGGCATGCTTTTGAAGGTCGCGGAGATCCAGGAACGCGAGACGCGCGGGCGCACGAAGACCATGGTTTCGCTCCTGGCCCCATTCCTCATCCTCGTCGTCGGGGCCCTCGTCGGCTTCATGGTCATCGCCCTGCTGCTCCCCATCCTGAATCTGAGCCGGAACATGCGCTGAGATCGGCGTGACGCCGCGCGGCAGCCCCATTCTTTCAACAACATGAGAACCCAGAGAAAGCGGACGTCCAGTGCGGCGTTCACCCTGATCGAGATCATGGTGGTGGTGATCATCATCGGCGTGCTCGCCGCCACGGTGATCCCGAAATTCGTCGGCACCACCTACGACGCCAAGGTGGGCGCAGCCAAGGCGCACATCGCGGAGTTCCGCGGCGCGCTCGAGCGCTTCAACGTGCACATGGACCGCTATCCCACCACCGACGAGGGCCTGAAGATCCTTGTCGAGGCACCGTCCGGAGAGGACAAAAAGTGGCGCGGCCCCTACCTTGAGAAGGTCATTCCGGATCCCTGGGGTAATCCCTACCAGTACCGGAATCCCGGGACGCGCAATGCGCGCGGCTACGACCTGTGGTCGCGCGGCGCGGACAGCGCCGAAGGGGGCGAGGGTGAAGGCGCGGATATTGGCAACTGGTGAGGGGTGACCTGCGCGCGACCAGGACATGCGAACGGCTCGTCCAGGGAGGGCACACGGTCTTCGCCAGCGTGGTTTCACGCTGGTCGAGATGCTCGTGGTCGTGGTGGTGATCGCCATTCTCACGACGATGATGCTGCCGAGCATGCGCGGCACCCTGGATGACGCGCTGCTGCGATCGTCGGCGCGGCAGTTGGTGGATGTTTGCGGGATCGCGCAGAGCCGCTCGGTGAGTCTCAACCAGGTGCATCGCGTGCGGGTGGACCCGGTGACGGGTCAGTTTCATCTCGAGCGGCGCGTGCGCGGAGCGCGTGGAGGCGGCGGCTTCGTGCGGGTGCAGGACGTTCCCGACGGGCACGGCACATTCGACGAGAGCGTGTCGGTGCATCGACGCGACCGGGACGCCGAGCGGGAATCCTCCGAGAACCAGCAGGCAGCGACCGGGGGTGGGGAAGAGTCTGCGGCGCCTCTCGCGCTGGTCTTTCATCCCGACGGCACGGCCGAGGGAACGGACCTCGTCCTGCGCGACCGCAGCGGATTCGGGCTCGTGCTCCAGGTGAATCCCGTGACCGGCAGAATGAGGGTTGGGGAGGCGCCGCGGCGATGAGACCCACCCCGACATTGGAGGGGGCAGGGCGCGCGGTGCGTTCGGCGACGGGAGCCTTCTCCCTGGTGGAAGTGATGTGCGCCATCGTGGTGCTCGGGGTGGGGTTGGTGGGACTGACCCAGGGCATCGCCACCGCGCTGAAGTCGGCCCGTGAAACGGAACTGCAGGCCTCCGCCTCGCTCTTCGCGGCGGGCCAGATCGAACTGCTGCGCGCCGAGGGCTATCTGACCGATGGCGAAACCGAGGGCGAATGCGGGGGTGATCTGGCGCGGTACCGATGGAAGCAGCGCGTCTCGGAGGCGGGCCTGGAGGGATTGCACGAGGTGTCGGTGACCATCGAGAAAGCGGATGAGGGCGTGCCGGTCTATGAGCTTCGGACCCTGATCTTCGAGGTGCCGCTGGGCGCGACCGAGACGGAGTCGCGACGGGAGCGGGAAGCGCAGCGACGGACGCGGAGGGGGGGCGGCTCATGAGGATGCGACGAGGGCCGGACCGCTGCGAGTGCGGCTTCACGCTGATGGAGTTGATGATCAGCGCGACGCTGATGGCTCTGATCCTTACCGCGGCCTATCAATGCTTCAGTGCCGCGATTGCCGCCCAGCGTCTGATGGATCCGCGGCTCGAGAGCGCGCAGTCCGCCCGCGTGATCCTCGACCGGATGGCGGCGGACCTTCGTTCGGCCTGCCCGTTGCCGGGTGGGTCGGCGTTCCTTGGTCTCGACCGCAGGGTGGGCGAGGTCGAGGCGGACAGCCTGGATTTCGCGACCCACCACTACACCCCGGCGGTGGCTGGGGAGGGGGACTATTGCGCCGTGAGCTACTTCGTGGAGCGCGACGAGCGCACCGGGCTGCTCAATCTCTGCCGGCAGCGGAACCCGGGCATCCCGCTCGATACCGTTCGGCGCGGACCCAAGGACGTGCTCCTGGCCGGGGTTCGCCAGTTGCAGATCGAGCACTACGACGGGTTCGAATGGTACGAGAGCTGGGGCGACGCCGAGGGTGGTGTGCGCTCCGAATCGTCCCGGCGTGAGCGCGACAATCTGAGCGGCATGCCGGAGGCGGTGCGTATCACGCTCGCCCTGGAAGTGAATCCCAGACCACGTCGTGAGGACGGCGCGGATCCGGTGGTTGAGACCGAACCGGAACTGCCCATGGTGTTCCAGACGGTGGCACGGCTGGTCCTCGCCCCCACGCGGTCGGAGTGGAGCGGGGCCACCGGCGGTGCGGGCGGCGGTTCTGCGGGCGGAGCGCTGCCCGGGAGTGGAGGAAGCAACTGAGCATGCGCCGGCGCGGATCCATTCTGGTCGCACTCCTGTGGTGCCTGGCGCTGCTGTCGGTCGTCGTGATCGGCATCCTGCATTCCTCCCGCATGAGCCTGACGAGTGCGCGGCACCATGGAGACTCCGTGCAGGCGCGTTATTTGGCGCTGGCCGGCATCGAGAAGGCGAAGGCCCTGCTTTACCAGGATGCGCGCAACCGCATGCGCGCCGCGCAGAGCCACGGCCGAACGCTGGCCGACGCGCCGAACGAGTTCCGCGACATCCAGTTGGGGCGCGGCCGGTACAGCGTGGTGCGCGCGGCGCGCGACGACGAAGGAGGCGGGGTGGTCTACGGCGTCGGCGACGAGGATGGCCGCCTCAATGTAAACACGGCCTCCGCCGAGGAGCTTTCCAAACTGCGGGGGATGACCCCCGACGTCGTCGCGGCGCTGATCGACTGGCGTGACGGCGACAACGCACCCGGCGCCGGGGGAGCCGAGGCAGAGTATTACCTCGCCGGGCCGACGCCGATGCAGGTGCGCAATGGTCCCTTCGAGACGATGCGTGAGCTGCTGATGGTGCGCGGCGTGTCGACGGAGTTGCTGTTCGGCGAGGACGCGCGCGGGATCGGCCTGCTGGAGGTCGACGAGCCGGGATCCACCGACGGCTCGGGTCCGGCACTCGAGGCGGCGGTCGACCGCGGCTGGGCCGAGTCGCTCACCGTGCATTCCATCGCGGCCAACGTGAACGCCTCGGGTCAATCCCGCGTGAACCTGAAGACGGCCGACGAATCCGCGCTCACCGGGGTGCGCGGCATCACGACGGACATCGCGCGCGCCATCGTCGCGCACCGCGGGCGAGGCCGTGGACAGTTCGAGAGTCTGGCGGACCTCCTGGAGGTGCGTCGCGCGCCGGCCGGTGGCGCGCCCGGATCGCCCGGGGCGCCGGGCGGACCTGGCGGGCCCGCTCCCAGCGGGGCGGTTCCCGGGCAGGGCGTCCAGATCCCGGGCGGGCCGCAGGAGAACAATGGTCCCAAGGTGATCGATGCGAACCTGCTGCGCGACATTGCCGACGACGTGACGATGAGCGACGACGAGGACTTGATTGGTCTGGTGAATGTGAACAGCGCGAGCGTCGATGTTCTGGCCTGTCTTCCGGGAGTCACGCGCGAGCTCGGGCAGGCGATTGTTTCGTACCGGTCTTCTGCCGGGTTCCTGCCGAACGTGGCCCACCTGCTGCTGGTGCCCGGGATGTCGGAAGAACTTTTCAAGGGACTTGCGCCCCGTGTGACCACGCGTTCGGAAACGTACCGGCTGATCGGGGAAGGGCGGCTGCCTGGCACGGGGGCCGTGAAACGCCTCGAGATGGTCGTGCGCGTGACCGGCAGCGATGTCCGAACCGTGGCCTACAGGGAGGACGATCTATGAGCCGAGCGGCGTGGAGGACATCGAGCCCGGTGTTGGTCGAGGTGGGGCACGACGTGGTGCGCGTGTTGCACGGCGGCGTGGTGCGGGAATGGCCGTTGGAACGCGACGGCGACGGGCGCGTGGCGGCGGCCACGCGCAACCGGTTGCAGCAGGAGCTGCCCGGGTTTCTCGCGCGCGCGGCCTGGCAGCCCAAGCAGCAGGCCTGGTGCGCGTTGGGTGCGCGGGGTGTTTCGGTGCGGCGCCTGGCGCTGCCAGAAGGGGGGCCGGGCACGAGTCTGGAAGCCATGGTGGCGATGCAGGTGGAGGCGGAGTTTCCGCTGCCGCTGGATCAATTGGCCTGGGGATACGTCCGCCTTGGGGGTGGGGGCGCGCGACGCGAAGTGCTGGTGGTCGCCCTCAAGCGCGAGGTGGTGGACGATTACCGTCGATTGTTCGAGGCGTGTGGATTGCAGCCTCGGTTCACCCTCGCGGCCCTCGCGCGGGCACACGGCGTCGCGAGCCAGGGCGCCCTGGCCCTCTTGGCCATCGAGGCGCGCACCAGCGAATGGGCGGAATTCGACGCGCTCGGACTTCAGCGAGTGCGGGCGCTGCCTTGGGGTGTGGCGCGGCTCGAACTGGACTACGCGGCCCACGCGGGGATCGATGCCGAGACCGCGCGGGCCGCGTTGCGGGAATGGGCGATCTCCGGCGACAGCCATCGCGAGATCGACGCCACCCTGGCCCGTGCGCTGGCTGATGTGGCGGGCGAGAACCCCGCGGTGCGAGCGGCGGTTGTTTCGGTGGCGCTGCCGGCGGGAACGCTGGCGGCGGCGCTCTCGCGGGCGCTGCCGCGGCCAGGGGGGTGGACAGTCCTGGCGGGCGGGATCGAGGCGCCTGAAAAAGTGGTGCGCGGACTCGAAAGCGCCTGGCGCGAGGGCGCCATGGAAGCCTTCCCTGAACTGCACGTGCCGGCGCGAGAGGCGCACCCGGTCCTCTCCCACGGAGTTCCCTGGAAATGGGTGGGCGCCGCCGCAGCCCTGCTGCTCCTCGTGACCGTCGCGCCTCATCTCGAGGTGGGGTGGCTGAAGCCGGGTCTGGAGCGGCGGCTCGCCTCCTTGAAGGCCGACGAGTCGAAGCTGGTGCGGCTCGAGGCCCAGTGGGACTTCATGCGGCGCCTCAAACAGAGCCAGCCGCCCTACCTGGATGCCCTGATCGTGATCAACAAGTCGATTGCGCCGGGTTCCCAGCTCGAATCGGTGTCGATGAACGCGCGCGGTGACCTCGTGATGCGCGGCACGCTGCGTACCTCGCAGGACGTGGTCGGTTTCCGTTCGAAGCTCGTCGAGAGCGGTTTCTTCGCCACGGTGGTAGTGGATGAACAGAATCCCACCCCGAACCGCCAGCAGGTGAACTACCGCATCACCGCGCGCTGGACCGACAGCGCGGAACGCGACCGCCTGCCGATCCTCGCCCTCGAGGCGCCTCCCACCAATGCGCCCGTAACCACGGTCGCGGCCGGTCCAAAGCGTTGATTTCCCATGCGTCCCTTCACCCCCCAGGAAAAGCGCACCGTGCGCGTGGCCGGCATCGGGCTGGCCGTGTACCTCGTGCTGTTCTTCGGACTCGACCTGTGGTCCTCGCTGCAGAAACGGCGCAGCGCGTATCTGAAACTCGTGCGCGAAGCCGAGGATTGGAAGAAGCGACTCACCCTCGCCGGCGATAAGGCCATCGGCCTCGAGGGCCTGATGGAGCAGTTCAAGTTCGATCCGGCGAAACTCTCCACCAACAACCTGGTCGCCGACGCCGTGTCCGCCCTCCATAACGCCGCAGTCAGCGGGGGGCTGCAATTGGGGCCGGTGCGCGAAACCGCCTCGCGCGGGACCGCGCGCGAGTTGGCCACCGTGCAGATTGAAGGAATGGGTCCCGTGCCGGCCGTGCTGAGTTTTCTGCAGGACATCGGAAAGCTCGGGTTCCCGATGGTGGCGGATTCCGTGCAACTGGCCTCGGAGCGATCGCAGCCGGGCGCAACGCGGATGACGGTGACGGTGGTGATTCTGAATGTGGAACAGTCCCGCGGAACGACGAGGAGGCCCGATGCGTGAGCGAGTCGAACTGGGATTGAAGCTCCTGTGTGTTGTGCTGGCCGTGGTGCTGGTCCAGCAGGTGGTCCAGGCCGTGCGCCGGTCGTCCCCGCTGAAGGCGGCCAAGGTGCCGGAGGTGCCGTCCTGGGCGCCGCCGGCACCGAAATCCGAGGGCGGCGGAGGGACGCCGGGAACCGCGGTGGCCGGTCCGCCACCGGGCACGCCGCCCGGGATCCCGCCGGGACTTCCTCCGGGGGCGAGCATGCGGGGAGGGCCGGGAATCGCTGGCCTGCCGATGCCCATGCCTGGAATGCCGGGCGGTGGCGGCGCCGGCGCCGGGGGTCCGCGGGTGGCGCAGGTGGTTCAGAGCGGGCTGCTGGCTCCGGTGATGCGGCCGCCGCCGATGGCGCTGATGGGCATCGTGGGTCGCGACGTCATTCTGCGGAGTCCGGAGGGTCAGGTGGGCATGATCCGGGAAGGGGAGAAGCTGGGGTCGGTGGAGTTGGTGCGGATCGGCACGAACCGAGTGCTCGTGCGCGAGAACGGCCAGGAGAAGGAACTGATGATATTCCAAGGGTACGGTGGCGAGAGCCTCATGCCCAAGGCAGCGAAGGGAGAGACCAAGTGAACTCGAACGCGCGATTTCAACGCGGGCAGCCGCACGGACGGGATTGGATTTCGGCCGGCGCCGGGCTGTTGTTGGCGGGGCTCCTGATGGCCGGTTGCGAACGGAAGGCGCCGGCGCCGGGGACTCCCGCGCCACCGCCTCCGCCCGCCACCAATGCAGCCGGGGGCGCGGCCGCCCCCACCACGAATGCGGCGGTGGCGGGCACTGCCCCGACGAATGCTGCACCCCAGGTGGCGGGCGCCGTGGCGCCCGGACAGGCTCCCGGTCCTGGCGGGGCCCCGGTGCCTGGAGTGCCTCCAGCTCCGCCCGGCGCCTCCGGTGTTTCGACCAACGAGGCGTTGCCCACCGAGATCCAGGTGAGTTTCCAGGGCGCCAACGTGGACATGATCGTGCAGTGGCTGGCCAAGACCACCGGCAAGAGCGTGGTGAAGCATCCGCGCGTGCAGTGCCAGTTGACCATCGTCAGCTCCAAGAAGGTGTCCACGCGCGAGGCCATCGACCTCGTCTACCGCGCGCTGGCGCTGGAAGGCTTCAACGCCGTGGAAACCAGCGGCGCGATTCTCATCCTGCCCGAGGGCCAGGACGCCAAGCTGCCCCCCGAGATTCTGAGCTCGAGCCATACGAGCATCCCCGAAGGACGCCAGCGGCTCCTGCGCATCTTCCCGCTCACCCGGGTGGCCGCCGCCGAGCTGCGCGACAAGGTGCGCGCGGTGCTTTCGGAGAAGGGATCGATCGACGTCGACGAACGCGCCAACGCACTGATGGTGACGGACTACAACGACAACCTGCGGCTGGTCTCGGAGATGATCCGCGAGCTGGATGTGACTTCCATCGGCGATGCGGTGGTCGAGGTGATCAGCCTCAAGTTCGCCGATGCCGAGGAAGTCGCGAATCTCGTCGGCCTCATCCTGAATGCACAGTCGCCCGGCTCGGCCATGGCGGGACGCAGCCCGGGCGGATCCTCCGGCGGATCGGCTTCCCCGCCCCCCGGCATGCCAGGCATGCCTCCAGGAATGTCGGGCGGCGGAGGGGGAAGCGGGGGTGGTGGAGCCGGCGGAGCGTCGGGATCCGGGTCCAGTCTGCAGGTGCGGATGTGGCCGGACAAATCAGCGAACCGGCTCATCGTGGCCACGCCGAAGTCCAAACTCGAAGAGGTACGCAAGCTGATCGAGATCCTCGACACCGACAAACCCGACGATTTCACGGTGCGCACGCTGCCCTTGAAACACGTGCAAGCCATGGACCTCGTGAAGGAGGTGCAGCCGCTCTATCAGAAACTCGGGGCGCGCTCGCAGAAGGAAACGGTTGAGATCGCCGCGAACGACCGGTCCAACTCGCTGATCGTCCTTTCGAGCGAGGCCAACTTCCGTTCGGTGGCAAAGTTTGTGGCATCGCTCGACACCGAAGACGCCCTCGAGAAGATCACGCGCACGTTTCCGCTTAAGCACGCCGACGCGCAGGATGTGGCCAAGCAACTCGAGCAATTGGGCCAGTCTGGCGAGGATCCCAACTCACGTTTCCGGTACTACTTCTTCTCGTCGGAACAGCAGAGCTCACGGAAGAAGATGGCGGTGGTGGCCGATCGTCGGCGCAACTCGATTGTTGTGCAGGCGCCGCCTGCGCAGATGCCGTCGATCGAGAAGATGATTGCGGAACTGGATGAGCCCGTGGGCGACGACAGTCTCGCGCCGCGCATCTACCAGCTGAAGTTCGTGAGCGCCGTGGATATCGAGGACGTCCTCAACGAGCTGTTCCTCAAGAAGCAGACTCGCAACGTTCCCTATTGGTACTTCGACGATTCTGATCAGCAGCAGACGCCGGACCGCGACGTCGGCCGGCTCTACGGCAAGGTGCGCATCACCAGCGAGCCGTACTCGAACACCATCATCGTCACCTCGAACTCAAAGGAAAACCTTGCGGTGGTCGAGGACATCCTCAAGCAGCTCGACATCCCGTCGCAGGCGGGCGAGACGACGCTGCGCATCCCGCTGCGCTTTGCCAAGGCCGCGGTCCTCTCGGACACGCTCAACATCCTGTTCGCCAAGAACGGCTCGCCGCCCTTGCGTCAGAACCCGCAGCAACCGCAGCAGAACCAGGGTCAGCAGCCCAATCAGCAGCAGGGGACGGGTCCGCGCGATGCGAGTTTCGAGTTGGGCCAGGAAGCGAAGGACGAGGGGTACTTCCCGTGGCTGGGGGGGCAGCCCGACAATCCGCGCGGCACCGACGGGCGCACCTCGACCCGGCAGGTCAGCGATCTCGTCGCGCGCGTGCGCATCGTGGCTGACCAGCGCAGCAACGCGCTGCTGGTCTCGGCGAACATGCATCTGCTGCCGCAGATCATGAAGCTGGTCGAGGAGATGGATGCGCCGACCGCGCAGGTCCTGATCGAGGCGCGGATCATCGAGGTCAGTACGGACAAGTTCGACAAGCTCGGCGTGCGCTGGTCGCCCGACGGGTCGAAGGTGTTCACGGCCGAGGACTACGACGGGTCCATCCTCGGATCGGGCCGGAGCCGGTATCAGCAGGGCTTTGGCGGACAGACAGCGGTCAACACCCCTGGTCTTGGCAGCGTGGCGCAGACTCTCACCCAGCTTCGCTCCGGACTGCTCGACGCCAGTGTGAATCTCGACGTGCTGGTCCAGTTCCTGCGCAAGAACACTGAGGCGACGGTGCTGGCCGAGCCGCAGATCAATGTGTCCGACAACGAAATGGGGCGCCTCTTTGTCGGTCAGCAGGTGCCCTTCATCAACAGCAGCCAGAACACCATCAACGGCCTCGTGCAGGGCTTCGACTACAAGTCGGTGGGCATCATTCTGGAGGTGACTCCGCACATCAACACCTCGGGCGACGTCGCCCTCCGCATCCGTGCCGAGTCCTCGGGCATCCAGCCCGGCCAGACGCTGTTCGGCGGGGCCATCCTCGACACACGCAACTTCCGCACCGACGTCACGGCCAAGAGCGGTGAAACCCTCGTGCTCGGCGGCATCATCCAGAAGCAGGTCTCGGACACCGTGCGCCGCGTGCCGGTGCTCGGTGATATCCCGGGGCTCGGCTGGGCGTTCAAGAAGAAGGACAAGACCGCGCGCAACGTGGAGCTGATGGTCTTCCTGCGTCCCAAGATCACGCGCACCCCGGACGAAGCACGGGCGCTGTTGCAGGATCTGGACCGCAAGGCACCGTTGTTGAAGGCCTGGCGGGAGGACGTGACCGCGAAGGCCGAGACGGACGCGAAGGAATCGTCGAAGGCCGAGGCAGAGAAGGAAAAGGAGAAAGGGAGGGAGTAGGAGATTAAGTGTCCTGATTGGACGCTGGGTCACGAGGCGGAGTTCGTGACTCACCATATCTTTTTTGGGGGAATGGTGAGTGAGGCGTGATCAGTGACGAGCGAAGAGGGAGAGGCAGGGTCTGGCTGATGGAATGATTCGGGAGAGCAGGCGGGATCGCGAAGCAAGTCTGGTGGCTCGCCGGTTCCGTCCGGCGAGGGTGTCTGAGGTTCTGGAATCCCGAAGGGATTCAATCCAGAGCCCGTGGTTGGCCGGAGGCCTACCCCCC
>CAZYJB010000007.1:0-17435 GCA_964647675.1 uncultured Verrucomicrobiota bacterium
TGGCAGCGCGCGCAGCCGACGGTCAGGGCCATGGTACCCCGCGTGAGCACGTCAATGCGGTCGTCGATGATGTCGTGCGGGTTGTTGAGAAACCGCCGCCCAAGGGTCATGAAGCCCAGCGCGGCCAGCGCCGACCGGTCGCCCTCCTTCACGATCTGGTCTGCCGCGAGTTGCTCGATGAGGAACTGGTCATAGGGCTTGTCGTCGTTGAACGCGCGCACGACGTAGTCGCGGTACGTGTACGAGTAGGGATAACGCCGCTCTTCCTCGAAGACATATCCCTTGGTGTCGGCGTAGCGCGCGACATCGAGCCAATGCCGGCCCCAGCGTTCGCCGTAGCGTGGCGACGCCAACAGGCGGTCGACGACCCTCTCGAAGGCCTGGGGCGACGAATCCCGCTCGAACTGGGCCACCTCGTCCGCGGAAGGCATGAGTCCCGTGAGCACCAGGCTCGCGCGCCGAATCAGCGTGCGCCGGTCCGCCTTGGGGGAGGGGGCCAGTCCGCGCTGCTCGAGTTCGTGGAGCACGAAGCGGTCGATCGGGCTCTCCACCCACGCGGTGTTCTTCACGGCGGGTGCTGCCGTCTCGCGGATCGGCTGGAAGGCCCAGTGGCTGCGCGCGAGTTCCTTCGGATTGGGCAGCGGCTTGCTGCCGGTGCGCGGGTCGGGCGCGCCGGCGCGGACCCAGGCCTCGAGCGCGGCGATGGCTTCCTCGGGCAGTTTCTTCTTGGGTGGCATCGCCAGCTCCGGATCGGCGTGGCGGATGGCGCGGATGAGCGGACTGGCCTCCCAATCACCGGCGACGATTGCCGGCTTGCCGCTGGCCCCGCCGCGCATCCAGCCCTCCTTCGAGTCGAGCAGAAGATCGCCGCGCAGTTTCTCGGCCCCCACGCTGTGACATGGGTAGCAGTGATCCACGAGCACGGGACGGATCTTGTTCTCGAAATGCTCCAACGCTTCGGGCGGCAACCCGGCGCGCGCGACTATCGCGAACGCGGTGACCAGCAGGGCAGCCAGGATGGATCGCGGTCGTGCCGAGCGCGGGCCCCGGGGAACCGGTCTGCCTGCGGACCGGGCGCACACTGGATGGAACGGCGGCGGCATCACGGGAGTTATGCCGCGCTGCTCGCGCCCGGGCAACTGCACGCCCGCGGGTTTCTCAGCAGGTCCCAGATGAGCACGAAGGCCGGCGCAAAATCCGCGGGCCGACGGTCGATCCATTGGGTGATCACGTCCGGGTGGAACCACTCACCGCGTTCGACCTCCTCCGGTTGAAGTCGGAACGGGCCCTCGGACGCCAGCCGATAGACCCAGACGAATTCCTGGCCTGTTTCGCGGCAGGCGGCCACCGGGAAGAGTCGCTCGGGCGTCGAGGCCACGCGAAGACCGATCTCCTCGCCCAGTTCGCGAATCGCGCAGTCGTCGTAGGTCTCGCCCCGGTCGAGGTGGCCGGAGGCCGAGGAATCCCAAGTGCCAGGAAAGCAGTCCTTGAGCATCGACCGTTTCTGCAGGAAGAGGCGGCCCTCAGTATTGAAGACCAGCACATGCACGGCGCGGTGCCTGAGGCCGAGCCGGTGCACCTCGCTCCGCGGCCGGTGATCGATCACCTCGTCGCGGTCGTTGACCACATCGAAGACTTCTTCCGCCATGCGGCGCTCAGTCTCGCGCGGGGTGCGGCATCGCGCAATGCGGGAGGACGGTTGCCTGGTTCGACGTGGCGGACACCTGGGGAAGCTGATCGAACCACGACCTCACGGAGGACACGAGGGGAGCGCTTGGGAAGCCGCATCGCGAGCCCGCAACCGAGGCATCAACACCCATGCTCCTCCGGAGTTCCCGCCGTCGTGCTCTTCGGGATGTCGCGGTTCGATACCCGGTGACTTGGGTCGGGCCCGGGTGGGTGGGGTGTCCCGTCCAGCAGCGTTGCCAAGTGGCACAGGACCTCGAGCGGAAGCGCTTCCGCACGCACGTCGTTTCGCAGGCTTAGGCTGTGCCAAGCGCCCGCCAAGGCGTCCTCCGTCCAGGTGCCCCGCAACGTCTTGCGCAATTGCTTGCGTCGTTGTGAGAACGCGAGTTTGACGAGTCGGACGAAGGTTTCCGCCTCCGTTCCCGAGAGCAGCGGGGCGTTTCGTCGCACCAGATGAACGCAGGCCGACTGGACGTTGGGCGGGGGGAAGAAGCACGAGGCCGGGATACGAAAGGCGCCTTCCACCTGGTACACGCGCCCGAGCAGGAGGGTCAGCAGGCCATACGCCTCGGTACCTTCGCAGGCTCGAATGCGTTCCACCACTTCCGCCTGGAGCGTGGCGGTCATCGTGCGCGGGGCGTCGGCGCGCGACCCCAGTTCGACGAGCAGCGCGGAACCGACGGAATAGGGAAGATTGGCGACCAGCCGGACCTGCGCCGGAAGCGCCGACGTGGTGCGCAGCCAGTCGAGGGCATCGGCGTGGAGGATCTCGAGCGCGGTCGCCTGCGACAGTCTCCGGCGGAGGATGGTGGCCAGGCGTTCGTCCTTTTCGATGGCGAGCACGCTCGCGCCGCGGGCAAGCAGTTCCTCGGTCAAAGGGCCGAGTCCGGGACCGATCTCGAGCACGGTGTCGCCGGCGGCGACGCTCGACAGCGCAACGATGCGGCGGAGTTGGTTGCCGTCGTGGAGAAAGTTCTGGCCAAGCGACTTGGTGAGGTGCAGCCCCTCGGAAGAAATCAGGCTGCGCATCTCGCCGAGAGTCATGTCAGCAGGTTGTAACGCGACGGCCCTTGCGCAGACAACGTTTGTGAGGACCTTAGGCGCGTGCCACCGAACCACCCTTGGCACGGCGTACCATGAAAACGGAAATCCTCATCACAGGTCAGGGTTGGGACGGTCCCGAGTCGGTGGCACGGTGGTCGCCGGTGGCGGGACGGCGTCTGCCGGCACCGGGCGAGTTCGAGTCCCCGCTGCTGCGGTTGCTGGCGCACCGGCTCCAGCGTCGCGCCCGGCGGCGATTGTTCAGCGACGGTCCAGTTCCTCTTGGAGCACGCCTATCGCTCGCTGCAGGTCCGGACGAGGAATGACCAGGGGCGGCGTGAAGCCGATGACTTCGCCGTGTCCGCCTTCCGGCAGCAGGACATAGCCGCGCCGAAGCATGCGTTGGACGAGTCGGACGGACTCCCTGCCCGCGGGTTGGCCGGCGGCTGTGCGAAGCTCGAGTCCGCCCATCAGGCCCAAGGCGCGGCCTGTGGCGACCAAGCGGCGCGATCGGGCGTTGGCATGCTCCGCGAGCGACTCGAGGCCCTTTCGCAGGACTTCGCCTTCCCGGGCTGCGCGCGCAGGCAGGTCCTTTCCGCGGATCGTTTCGATCTGCGCCAGGGCCATCGCACAGCCCACGGGGTGGCCCAGGAAGGTGCTGGTGTGCAGCGCTTCGCCACCGCTGGGAGGCCATCCAGCATCCATGATCGCCGCCCGACCAACACAGGCGGAAAGCGGGAAACCGCCCGTCAGGGCCTTGCCCAGACAGATCAGGTCCGGCACCACCCCCAAGTGTTCGCAGGCAAACCAGCGCCCGGTCCGACCGAATCCCGTGTAGATCTCGTCGAGAATCAGCAGCGCTCCGTGCTCATCGCACAGCTTGCGCAGCAGCGGAAGGAAACCCGCGGGCGGAATCCGGATCCCGCCCCGGGCTTGAACGGGCTCTACGAGAATGGCGCCGATGGTGCCGCGCGCGAGGAGTTGGCGCAGGCGTTGCTCCAGCCTGGGCAGGGTGGCGCCGTTCGAAGGTGACGAGATGTCGGGGAACGCGACAAAGCGCGCGAATTCGCGGAGTTGGTCGCGGAATGGGTCGCGGAAGAGCGCGCGCTGGGTGACGTTCAGCGCGCCATAGCCCAACCCGTGGTAGGCGCCCTCGAAGGCGATCACGCCGCGCCGACCCGTGGCAAGCCGCGCCGTCTTCAGCGCGGCCTCCACCGCCTCGAATCCTGAACTGCCCAAAACGGATTTCGCGCGGCCAGCTTTCCATCGCTCGAAGGTCAAGGCGCTGAGCTCCGCGAGAAGCGCAGCCTTCAGCGCATGGGGATGCACGTCGCCCATGGCGTGCAGGAGGATGCCCGCCTGGCGTCGCGCCGCCTTCACCACCGCGGGCGCGCCATGTCCGGCGGCCGCCACGCCGAAGGCCGCAGTCAGGTCAAGGTACCGACGGCCTTCCGGATCCCAGACGTGGCAGCCCGACGCGCGTGCCCAGACTATCGGCCAGGTGCCGTCCGGATCGAGATAGGTGACGTTGCGCGACTCAAACGACTGAAGCTGCCGCAGGATCCGGCGCGTGGTGGAAGGGGCGACCGTAGGCATGCGGTCGAAGTGGGGTTTCCCGGTCGCTGCGCGTCAGACGCCGCGCTGATCAGGCGCCCAGATGATCTTGTGCAATTGCGCCTGGAACCGCACCGGGAGCGCATCCGCGATGATGGCCTCCACCAGTTCCTGTCGTCCAATCGGCTTGAGATCTTCGGGCACGCGATTGAGCGAAGGATCCGCCTGTTCAGGCCGCAGGGGATGAACCCACGAGACAAGAATGGGACAACGTTCGGCGAGGCGGTGCTCGGACATGGTGGCCTTCATCCAGGCGTAATCTTCGTGCGTGCCGATCACGAACTTGAGTTCATCCGTGCCCTTCAGATAGCCGACGTTCGGCCAGTGGATGCGGCCGGACTCGCCGCTGCTCGGGGCCTTGAGATCGACGATGCGTCGGATGCGGGGGTCGAGGTCGCCGATGTCCACCGCGCCGCTGGTTTCCACCAGCGCGGTCCAACCCCGATCGCAGAGTTGCGCCATCAACTCCGCGGCGCCCCGTTGCAGGAGCGGTTCGCCGCCGGTGAACTCAACCAACGGGAGCCGACAACCACCCACCCGCGGCAGCTTCTCGAACGGCATTGCCAGATGTTCGACTGCCGCGAGGATCTCCTCCGGATTCTGGCGATAGCCCTCGGTGAACGCGTATGCGGTGTCGCAGTAGGAGCAGCGCAGGTTGCAGCCGGTGAGCCGAACGAAGACACACGGCAGCCCCGCGAAGGTGCTTTCGCCCTGCAGACTGAGATAAACCTCGTTGACGCGAAGCGTGCCGGTCACGGGCGGAACGGTACCCGGCCGGGAATCAGGCGGCGAGGCAGATGACAGCGGGACTGCCCGTGTCGAACCACCGATTCTGATCCGCGGAAGCTGGCGCGACGTTGGCGACCGGCCGCTGCCATTCGTCGCGCAGTCGGGATACCTTTTCCGCCACCAGAGTGATGCGCGAGACGATCAGCCTGAGTTCCGAGACTCGCGGCTCGATGAACGACCGGGTGATCCAACTTGCGTCCTGCGTGGCGCCGATGACGCGCTGACGCTGAGTCAGCGCGGAGATCTCCGCCTCCAGTTCGCGACGACGTTTCTCGTCGGCTTGAATCAGCATCTCGAACGTTTGAAGAGTCCTTTGGACCGCTTCCGGCATACTGGCGAGCATGTTCATAGGCAACGACTTGGTGGCAGGCCTTGAGTTGCTCCCGGTGGGAATTCCGTCTCCGGCTTCCGCCGGATCCTGATCGCACCGCCTTGTCGGCTCTACAGGTAAGTTAACTCCCTAAGTAAATCAAGTAGGTGATCGCATAAACTTGGTGGCTTCGGCCCCCGGCCCACGCCGCGCTCAATCGCGGTCGACGTCTGCGCGTTGTGCTCCCGAGCCCAGACCTCGGGAACGCGGTGCCTGCCCGCCCGATCTCGCTGGCTGCCGAGCGGTTCGATGGGGGGGCGGGATTTCGGGATGTCCGGTGCTCGAGAAACCCGGTGCAACCGGCCGACGCCTGTGCGTGTCCTCGGTCGCATGCACGACGCCGCATTCCGCGCCTCCTCGAGTCTTTCCCGCTTGATCGTCCTGATCGCCACTTCCGTTCCCCTGCTGGTTCAGGCGGCCGGCGAACGGGAACGCGTCCACGAGCAGACTTACGCCGTCAAGCCGGGCGGCGATTTGCGGGTGCATGCCGCTCGCGGGTCGGTGCGCGTGGAAGGCAGCGATTCGTTGGGCGAAGTCCGCATGAAAGTGCAGGCCCGCGCGGTGCGTGGCTCGGCGTCGCGTGCCGCGGAATTGCTCGCTGCCCACGAAGTCGCGTTCCGCCAGACCGATGGTGTGGTGGAACTTGAAACCCGACTGCCACGAGAGGCGAACTGGATGCTTTGGGGTCCCGATCTGGTGGTGGAAATCACCATCCAAACGCCGCGCGAATTCAACGTCGAGGCCACCACCTCGGGAGGAAGCATGGAACTCTCCCGATTGAAAGGGCAGGTGGAGGTGCGCACCTCGGGTGGTTCGCTGCGGTTCAACGACTTGGAAGGCACGCTCAAGGGACGAACCTCGGGCGGCTCGATCAAGGCCGCGCAGATCCGTGGCCGGGTCGAACTCCAAACCTCCGGAGGCGCGGTGAATGTCGAGGATGCCAAGGGCGGCGAGGTGCTACTCTCCACCTCCGGCGGATCAATCAATGCCAACGGCCTGGACGGTCCCGCTGTCCTGCGCACTTCGGGCGGAGCCATCCGGGTTCGGACCCGCGGCAAGGCACTCGAAGCCGCCACCAGCGGCGGTTCGATCGACGCCACCCTGGAGGTCAACCCTACCGACCCGGTGGTCCTGCGCACCTCCGGCGGCGGCATCAGCGTGACCCTGCCTGAATCAGCCGCGGTAACCCTCGACGCCGCCACCTCGGGCGGCTCGGTGCGCAATGAGTTCGCGGCCCCGCAACCGGCTGAGAAGCACCGGAACGTGCTCCGCGGACCCATCGGCAACGGCGGCCCGGACCTAAAGCTCCGCACCAGCGGCGGAGGCATTCAGATTCGGAAGAACTGACACCGCGAGCATCACCTTCGGCGTCCCGAGATCCCCTTCTCAGAGGTGCTCTCGGCCCTCGCTGGTGGGAAAGCGGGATCCCAACCGGCGTTCCTCGAGGATTTCGCGCACGGCCGCCGCCACGGTCCCAGGCTGGATGCGACGCATGCAGGCATGCGGCTCGAGGTCGGTGACCGTGCACTCGCGCTTGAAGCACGGACTGCAAGGCAAGGGCGTCCGGATCACCCGATGGCCAGGGCCGTGGGGACCCGTGCGCCACGGTGCGGTGGGTCCGAACACCGCCACCACCGGAGTTCCCACCGCGACCGCGAGGTGCATTGGGCCGGTGTCCGTCGACAGCAGCACGACCGAGCGCCGGTAGATGGCCGCGAGCGTGGCAAGGTCGGTGAGCCCATCCACTCGGCCGGCGCGCCCCTGCATTCCCTGGACGATGGCATCGATCTCCGCGCGGTCGGCCGGCGCACCGGTGAACAGCACTTGGAGTCCGGTCGCGGCAAGCAGGTCGGCGGTCTGCGCGAAAAGCTCAGGGGACCAGTTCTTGGTGGGCCAACGGGACATGGGGTTGACCGCGACGAAGGGGCGGTCCGGATCGAGGCCGGCCTCCTGCAGCAGTTCGACGGCGGATTGTGCGGCGGCGGGCGGTGTCGCGAGGTCGTAGCGGATCGGAAGGCGCGGGAACCCGAGGCACTCGAGGAGCCGCAGGTTCCGGTCGAGGGCGTGAACTTCCGGGGAGGGTGGCTGAATGCGTTCGTTCAGCGTCAACCAGGCGCCTTCGTTGCGTGGCAAGCCGGGCCCGAAGCCCGCCTTGCGCGGCGACTGGACCATGGCGACCCAGAGGCCGCTTTTCGCCAGGCCCTGGAAGTCGATGACAAGGTCGTACTGCAACTGACGCAGTCGCCTCGCGCACGCGATAAAGCTCCGCAGGGCGGCCCAGCGCTGGCCAGCGCGTCGCAGGCGCGCCCATTCCTGTCGCGGAATGATCTGCATCCCGCTCAATGCAGCGTGCCCTTCGAGCAATCCCGCGCCGGTGTCCTCGACCATCCACTCCAGATGTGCGGTGGGCAGGTGCCGTCGCAAGGTGGTGAGCGCCGGCAGGGCATGGAGAATGTCACCGAGTGCGCTCAGCCGGACGACGAGGACGCGCGAAGGCGCAACTGACGCCGGTTCGCTCACGGACTGAGCCACCTCGCCGCAGGGATCGGCAGATTGCGCAACACGGAGTAGGCGACTACCACGGCGAAGAGGGTCCAGATCACCCGTGATGTGAGGCCGGCGGGATGTAGTCCACGCCGCCGCCGGAACCAGTATCCGAGGGCGACGGGAAGGCCCGCCACGAGGAGGGCATTGGATCGCAGCGCGACCCCCAGATCGCCGTGCAGGAGCGCGTGGGTGGCGCGAAGACCGCCGCAGCCCGGGCAGAGCAGCCCGGTGGCCGCGTGAAAGCTGCAGCGGGGAAAGAAGTACTGTCCTTCGGGGCGGTGGAAGTAGAGCAGGGAGAGCACCCCCGCCAGTGCGACGCAGATTCCCAGGGCCAACGCACCCGGCCGTCGCCAAGCCGGATCGGGCTCGGCGACGCTCAGCATCGGGGGTTCGCGCATGCGGCGGGGGGCGAGGCGCGGGGCCCCTCAACGGAACGCCGACTTCACCTCGGGCTTGAACAACACCACCAGCACCCAGATGCCGACCGGCAGGCCGATGCAGCAGCACGGGGACGTGCAGGGGAACATCAGGAGGGACACGGTGACCACGTTCAGCACGAATCCCTCGAGCGCGCGCATCTTTTGCGCGGCGTAGACGGCCAGACCGCTGACTGCGAGGCCGAAGAGCGTGCTGATGATCGCCACCGGTCCCTGCATCTGCGCCATCATGTCGAAAAAGGGCTGCATCTCGGGTGGGACCCCGCCCGGCGGAGGCTGGAAACCGCCTCCGAACAGATTCCCGATCAGGCCGACCACCGCGAGAACGGCGCAGAGGATGCCGGTGACCATGAGGCCGGTGGCCGGACCCTGAACCATCTGACGCGCCTTTTCCCTGGGATCCTCGCCAAAGCCGAACACGGGCGATGGTCCTGCGTCGGGAGGCGGGGCCGACCCGCCGCCGGGCACGGGGTCCGCCGCGGAGGACGTGGGAGTCGCGGGACGCTGGGCGGCGAGTTCGGCTGAGAACTCCGGTATCGAGCCGAGCGGAATCCAGGGGCCGCCCTCGTTTTGGATGAGAGTCTGGGCGTTCGCGCGATTGTCGCGGATCCACTGGGTCAGTTGATCGAAACTGACCGGCCCGTACTCCTTCTGGTCGCCGCCGATGATTTTGTACATGAGTGCGCTCCGGAGTTGTTAATGGCGTTGGGAGAGTCAGGGAAGGGAGAGGCGCGTCGCAAGTCGGAAGGCGGGCGGGTGCCGCATTCGCGGTCAGCGCTGCAGCTGCGCAAGCTTCGCGGCCGCGCGGCCGGAATCGATGAGCTGGGAGGCAAGGTCCCAGCCCTCCAGGATGCTGCGGGCGCGGCCGGCAATGAACAGCGCCGCCCCTGCGTTGAGGAGCACACCGTCCCGCTTCGGACCGGTCTCCTGCCCGGCCAGGATTTGTTGGATGATGACCGCGTTCTGGCCGCAATCGCCGCCGGTGAGATCACCCAGGACGGTGGGTTGCACGGGGAGCGACTGCAGGCTGAGGGTGCTGACCGCGAAGCCGCGCTGGTGATGGAATTCGGCGATGAGCGAATCGCCCACCGTCGACAGTTCATCGAGGTGCCCGGCGGGGGTTTGTCCGCTGACCACCATGCCCCGCTGGAGTCCCAGGCTCTGCAGCACGCGCGCCAGCGGTGCGCAGAGGGCCGGTTGCGGCACCCCCACCAGCTGGGCCGATGGTTCCGCGGGGTTCAGGAGCGGTCCGAGGAAGTTGAAGATGGTGCGATGCCCGCGCTCGGCGCAGAGCTTGCGCGCGGGGCCGATGTGGCGGAACGCCGGATGGAAACGCGGCGCGAAGAAGAACGCGAAGTCGAGGTCGCGAAGCGATGCGGCGGCGTCTTCTGGAGAGAGTTCGACGGGGATTCCCAGGGCTTCCAGGACGTCTGCGCTTCCGGATTTCGAGGTGACGGCCCGATTGCCGTGTTTGGCGACGGGGACGCCCGCGCTGGCCACGATGATCGCCACCGTGGTGGAGATGTTGAAGGTGTTGTGATGGTCGCCGCCCGTGCCGCAGACATCGAGGATGCCGCGCTCCCGGGTGGCGGCGTCGATGGGCGGTCGGATGGAGCGCTTGCGCAATTCGCGTGCGAAGGCAGTGATCTCCTCGGGGGATTCGCCCCGATGCGACAGTGCGGAGAGAAAAGCGGCCTTCTCCGGAACCGACTCCGTCTCGGAGGTAAGAAGTTGCACGGCCTCCGCGACCTGGCCCGGGGAGAGGGCATGACCTGAGGTCACGACCTGCGTGAGGACATCCAGCATGTCGCGAGCGTACCGGGCGGGGTGCGGACGGCGCGAGCCTGCAGGTGACGCGGTTGATCGAAGGCGTGCGTCGGAGCAGGTTGCGCGGGCCGGCAGCGAGTGCCGTCGACGGCAGCGACGCCGTGCTTTTCCCGACGCAGGAATTGTGGCTCCCTCGGCGCTTCGATCGATGACCGAGATCCCATCCGGAACCGACGGCCCGAAGGTGCATCCCACCCACACGCCGGAACTCTTTGCGCGCGCGGTGGTCTGGGCGGCCGAGCACCTGAGGCGGGGTGACGTGGTGGCGCTGCCCACGGAAACCGTTTACGGGCTGGCGGCGAATGCGTTCAGCGAAGCGGCCGTGCGTCGCATCTACGAGATCAAGGGCCGTCCGGCGCACAACCCGGTGATCGTCCATGTGACCGGTGCGCGCATGGCGCGGGATTGCGCGGGCGTTTGGACGGATTCCGCCGACCGCCTCGCTCGCGGCTTCTGGCCGGGACCTCTCACGCTGGTGCTTCCGAAGGCGCGCGGCATTCCTGCCGCCGTGACAGCCGGCGGCGGCACGGTGGGTCTCCGCTGGCCGTCCCATCCGCTCATGCAGGCTGTGATTCGCGAGTGCGGATTTCCACTCGCCGCGCCGAGCGCGAATCTGGCCAATGCCATTTCACCCACCTGCGCGGCGCACGTGCTGGCTGGATTGGGAGATCGCGTGAAATGGATCGTCGATGGGGGCGCTTGCAGCGTGGGGATCGAATCGACGGTGGTGGACGTCAGTGAACCGCCCGTGCGCGTCCTGCGTCCGGGCATGATCCACGTCGAATCCCTCGCCGCGGTGCTGGGGGCACCGGTGGTGGCCGCGGGCCATTCGATGGCCGGTGACCCAAAAGGCCCGCTGCCAAGCCCCGGGTTGCTGGCCAAGCACTATTCCCCTGCCGCGCGGTTGGTAGTTCGGGCGTGGTCCAACGATGCCGAACTGGCGGCGGTCATGGCGGAGGCGGGGGTCGATCCGCGGGCCGCGCACGTGTTGGCCCATCATGCGATACCGGGCGCGCCCATGGCGGCGCGGATCAGCGTCATCCCTCAGGATCCCGAGGCGTATGCGCGGGCAATGTACGCCGAGTGGCACCGGTGTGATGCCGAGGGCGCGCGCTGGATCGTGGTGGAGGCGGTGCCTGCGACGCCGGAATGGGAGGGCGTGTCGGATCGCCTTCGCCGCGCTTCCGCCGGGTGAGCAGAATTCGGGGCGGGAAGGGCGATTGCTCCGGTCGGGGTGGCGGTGGTAAGCCTGTGGCGCCGCGTGGTTCCCAACCCGAGCGGCCTATGCATCCGGTGCCACCTGTCTTCAGCGTCATTCTGCCCGTATACAACGAGCGAGCCAACGTGGGGCCTCTGCTCGCGGAGATTCGCGACGCGCTGCAACCCCTCGGGAAACCGTGGGAGGTCCTCGCTGTCGACGATTGCAGCCGCGACGACAGCCTCGAAGTTCTGCGCACCTTGCAGGCGACCCATCCCGAACTCCGGGTGCTGCGGCATCGCCGAAACTTCGGACAAAGCGCGGCGTTCGCCTCCGGCCTCCGGCATGCCCTCGGCGAGGTGGTGATCACGCTCGATTCCGATCGGCAGAACGATCCCGCCGACCTCCCGCGCATGATCGAACGGCTGGTGCCAGGTGTGGCGGCGGTGCTGGGGGTGCGCCAGCGGCGCGAGGACGCCTGGGTGCGTCGGCTGTCATCGCGGCTGGCCAACGGGTATCGCGACTGGCTCACCGGCGTGCCGGTGCGGGATGCCGGATGCTTCCTGCGCGTGATGCGGCGTGACGCGTTGCGGGAGTTGCCCGTCTTCAACGGCCTGCACCGATTCGTCGCCACGCTGCTGCGCTACCAAGGTTACGACTTCGTCGAACTGGAGGTGAACCACCGCGCGCGGGTCGCCGGCAAATCCAATTACGGCATCGGCAATCGACTGTGGCGCGGCATCCGCGATTGTTTCGCGATGCGCTGGTATCGCGCGCGCGCGGTGGCCGGCGACCGACTGCATCCGGAGGAGCGTCCGGGTGGTTGAGCGCGGGGACGACCTGCCGCCGCCGGAAGCGTCCCGGGTCGCCGCCGCACGCGCGGCAAGAGTCGGTCCGCGGCTGCTGCTGGCCAAGGCCGTGCTCCTGCTTGGCCTTGCCCTCGGCGGCGCGCTCCTCTTCCGCATGCCCGGCGTGCGCGAGATGTTGGCTCCTGCCGGGCGAATCACCGAGAGCCTGACGGGACTGGGGGCCGGCGCCTGGCCCGCGTATCTCCTCGGGGCCTCGGTGCTCATCGCCATCGGGGTGCCGAGACTCCTGTTCTGTCCGCTCGCCGGAGCCGTGTTCGGATTCTGGGGCGGACTGCTGGCCAGTACGCTGGCCACGATGGCGGCGTACTTCGTTTCGTTTCTCTTCCTGCGCGGGCGCCTCGCCGACCGCGATGTCGCGTCCTCCCTGCCTCATTCGCTGGCATTCCTCCGGCACGATCCCGGACTCCCGGGAGTGATCCTGGCGCGCTTGATGCCGGTGCCAGGCCTGATTGGTACGGTGGCGCTCAGTCTTTCGCCGGTGCGGAAGCGTGCGTTCCTGCTCGGATCGCTGATCGGATTGGTCCCGGAAGCGGTGCCCCTGATCATGCTCGGCGCTGGCATGTTCGAGGGGAATCCGAAGCGCTGGGCCTGGGTGGGCGCGGGCGGACTTGTCCTGATCATGGCGACCGTGCTGCTGATCCGGCGACTCCTTGCGCGCTATCGCGCACCGGGGCACGGCCCGGGTGGGAATCGGGAGTGACGCGCGCGAAGCCCGCGGATTCCCGGGAGCTTTGGCGGGGTTGGTCCCCGGGGATTCGCCGGTGACCGCCGCAGTCTGGTGTCGCATCCCGAATCAAGGCTAACTCCCGCGGACATGTCGCAGATGCTCAAATCCTCGGCCGCCATGGCCAGCGCCACCCTGATCAGCCGGATTCTCGGGCTGGTGCGGGAGATGGCGTATGCGCGGTTCATGGGGAACGGATGGGTGGCGAGCGCGTTCATGTTCGCGTTCCAGATTCCGAATCTTTTCCGGCGTCTGTTGGGCGAAGGGGCGCTGACGGCGGCCTTCATTCCGCACTTCAAAGAGAAGGAGCGCACCGAGGGGGAGGAGGCGATGTGGGAATCCGCGAATGCCGTGGTCTCGGCGCTGCTCGCGCTGGGCGCGATGCTGGTGGGACTCGTGATGCTCGGGGTGACGGCGGCGCTGTGGGCGCGCGAGCATCGGGAACAGACCGAACTCATGCTGCGCCTGCTGCGCTGGATGATCCCCTACATGCTCCTCGTCTGCGTGGCGGCGGTCTGCATGGGGATGCTGAATGCGCGCGGGCGATTCTTCGTGCCGGCGCTGGGAGCGTCGGTGCTCAACCTGGTGATGATCGCGAGTGTGGTCTGGCTGGCGCCGCGCCTGGGCGACCAGTTGCCGCAGCAGGTCTACGGCCTGGCTTATGGCGTCATCGCGGCGGGCGTGGCGCAGGCCGCCTTCCAGATCCCGTCGCTGTGGCGCTGCGGTTGGCGCTTCCGCTGGATCACGCCCTGGCGACATCCGTCGGTCAGCGTGGTGATGGGACGCATGATTCCCACGACCCTTGGCGCGGCGGCTTTTCAGTTGAACGTGGTTCTGACCCAGGGATTCGGGTTCATGGTGGGCGACTCCGTGGTGGCCTCGTTCCAGTACGCCGTGCGTCTGCTGGAACTGCCGCAGGGCCTGTTCGGCGTGTCGATGGCCAGCTTTCTTCTGCCGACCCTCGCGGGAATGGCGGCCGAGAAGCGCCACACGGAATTCCGGACCACCCTGCTGCGCGGCCTGTCTCACGTGGTGGTTCTGAACGCGCTTGCCTCCGTGCTGCTCCTCGTCCTCGCCACCCCCATTGTGCGGCTCTTGTTCGAGGGCGGGATGTTCCAGGCGGCGGCGACGGAAAGGGTCGCGTCCGCCCTGCGATTTCTCGCGCCCGGGCTGGTCGCGTACTCGGGCACGGCCATTCTCGCGCGGGCGTTCTACGCGATGGGCGACACCAAGGTGCCCATGCAGATCAGCCTGTTCTGTCTGGCTGCGAACACGATTCTGTCCCTCCTCCTGGTCTTGTCGCTGCGCGAGTCCGGTCTGGCCCTGGCCAACACATTGACGTCCGCGGGCCATGTGGCGCTGCTTGGCTATGGGCTGCGAAAAAAGCTCTCCAAGCTGGATCCGGCGGCATTTCTGGCCGGGTTGCGCTGGGTGGCCGGGGCGGCTGCCTTGGCGGCGGCGGTGGCGTGGGCGGTGTCGTGGGGGTGGGGGCGATGGTGGGGCTCCAACGACCTGTGGGGGCGGCTGGGAGGCGTGTTTGTCCCGACTCTGGCCGCGGCGGCGGTCTATTTTGGGCTCCTACACCGCGTGCGCCTCGAGGCGGTGGTGGAGATGGCGGGGTGGGTGGGGCGCCGCGTGGGCCGATGACGCGGGGGGGGGAGCACGGAAAGTGGGGAAAAACGGGTGTTACGCGGGCCTCGGAATCGGCGAAATTGGGGAAACCCCCGGGATTGCGGGATTTTGTGAATCAAACGTAGTTCAAGGTAGTTAGCGGGGAGAAAACTGTTGACGCAACGCTCTGCGAGGGCTAGGAACTGCGCCAACAACCCCGCCTTGCGGGCCGAGTCGGCCTGACAACGCGAAAGCCAAAGCGAATTAATGAAAAAGAACGCGCAAGCCTCATGGATCCAAGGCGTTGCTGTTGCGGGACTTATTGCGTCTTCGGCAGCGGCTCAGACGGTGGTCTACAACAACACGGAGACCCCGCTGAACAGCTACTTTGCGAGTCTTCGGGAATTCGGTGATCAGGTCACCATCTCCGGTGGTGGTTTCATTGCGGACACTTTCCAGTTCGAGTACTTCGCCTCCGGCCTTTCGGGTGGGGAAAAGGCGATCATCCGCTTCTACGCCAACAACGGCGTGCCGGTGAACGACTTGGGCACGCAGGCTCCTGGTGAGATTCTGTGGCAGAGTCCTCAGATCGATCTGGCGAACGGCAATTTCCCGATCACCATCACCGACTTGCGCGGCTTGAACATCGAGTTGCCGCAGAGCTTCACGTGGACCATTCGCACCACGGGAGTGGCGGATGGTGAAGTGTTCGGCCTGAAGCTTTATGATCCGCCCACGGTGGGCAGCAGCTTCGACGACATCTGGCGCTTTGGCACCGACGGCTGGGAGCTGATTCAGATTCCTGGTTCTACGGCGAATTTCGGTGCGCTTCTGGTAGCGGTTCCCGAGCCGGGAGTGGGTGCTCTGATGGCGCTCGGTGCGGCGGCACTTTTCCTCCGCCGGCGCTCCACTCGCTGAACGGCTGAGGCAAATCTCATGGATCCACGACGCGGGCTTTGGCAGCCCGCGTCGTTCTGTTTAGGGACATGACTTTTCGGACAGGCGCGAGTCAGTCGATGGGATGTGGTCCGGTGGACGGGCTCCAAGGCGCCCGGTTGTCGCGCAGGGTCTGGAGTTCTGTGCTTTTGGGGGTGTTGGTCGCGGGAGGGGAGGCGCAGGCTGAATGGGACGCCGAAAAGTACCTGATCTACAGCCTGGGGCCGGTTTCGCTTCGTCCGCAGCTTGAGGTCGCCGAGACCTACGACAGCAATCTCTTCTATGCGGAGACCGACCAGGTCGACGATCTGGTCACCACCGTCCGTCCGGGGTTGGTTTTGTTCCTTGGGAAGGCGGAAGAGGATTTCGTTTCGCTCCGCTACACGCTGGATGCCTCGCTTTATTCCGAGCGTGACGACCTGAACAACATCGGTCACGGGCTCGTCCATCGGACTCGGTATCGCTTCGCGCGATTGACCCTGCAAGCGGACGATCGGCTGACGATCACCAAGTCACTGTTGGGGGGCAGCTTCAGTTATATCCAGAGGCGCATCGGCCAGGTCTCGCTGGCCGACACTTGGCGTGCCGATTACGACCTCTCGCCGCGCACGATGGTGGGGTTGAGCGCTTCGATCGACTATACCGATTACGAGGCGAATGACCTCGAACCCTTCCATCTCTACGATCACCTCAGCTATTCCGGTGGCGGGCGCGTCGGCTATCGGCCGTCCGACAAGGCGGTTCTGTATTCGGAGTTCACCGGCGGCCAAAGCCAGTTGTCGAAGAACAGTCCGCTCGCCCGCGAAGCCGCGAACCTGAGCCAGTACGGCTTCTCCGCCGGTGCGGAGGGCGAGTTCACGCCCAAGCTGTCGGGGCAGATCAGCGGCGGTTACGAGTTTCGCAGTTATGCGGACGACACCGAAGTCCCGGACGGTTGGATCGCCGGTCTGCAGCTGACCTGGCGGATGCGGCCGAAGACCCTGGTCTCCCTCTCGTACCGGCACTGGATTCAGGTCTCGCGCGAGAGCCTGGGCCAGGTCTACAATGTCCACAGACCTAGCGTGAGCGTCACCCAGCAGTTCGGTTCTCGCGGGCGCTGGTCTGCGATCTTGGATGGCTACTATCAGACCCACGCCTATGACCGCCCGTTTTTGGTGGCGGGCGGACCGGTGGAGCGTGACGAGACGCTGGCCGGCACGGCCCTGCGCCTCAATTATCGGTGGCGCGAGTGGCTGACCCTGTCCGCCCAATACGATTTCCGGTCCTACGACGACAACCTGCCTTCCGTTCCGAATTATGAAGTCCATCGATTCATGCTCCGCATGGCTGCGGGGTATTAGCCGCTTTGCCAAGCTGGCCATGGCGTGGGTTGTGGCGGGTGGCGCCGCCGCGTTTGCCCAGGGCTTGGAGTCCTATCGCATCCAGGCCACGGACATCCTGGTGGTGGAAGTGGTGAACGAGCCGCAGTTGGGGGCCAAGGATTTCCGCGTCTCGTCGGCGGGTGAAATCTCGTATCCCTATATCGGTCCGGTGAAGGCGGCCGGGCGCACCACGTCGGAAGTTCAACAGGAGATCAAGGACCTTCTGGAAGCGGACTACCTGGTGAATGCGCAGGTGATGGTGCAGGTGCGCGAGTTTCGGAAACAGCAGGTGTCAGTCCTGGGCCAGGTGAACCGGCCTGGGCTGGTGAATATTCCGCCGGAGCGGAAGCTGACCCCTTCTGGAGGCGATCTCCGAGGCTGGTGGGCCGACCCGGCTGGCGCGGACGAGTGACATTCAGGTGACC
>CAZYJB010000008.1:0-16949 GCA_964647675.1 uncultured Verrucomicrobiota bacterium
GTCCTTGCCCGCGTACTTGGGCGCCGTGCCGTGCGTGGCTTCGAAGATGGCGTGGCCGGTGATGTAGTTGATGTTGCCGCCGGGCGCGATGCCGATGCCACCCACCTGCGCCGCGAGTGCGTCGCTGAGATAATCGCCGTTCAGGTTCAGCGTCGCGATGACATCGAAGTCCTCGGGCCGCGTGAGCACCTGCTGCAGCGTGATGTCGGCGATGGAGTCCTTGATCAGGACCGCGCCCCTGGCCAGCGCTGCCTTCTGCTCGGCATTGGCGGCCTCCTCGCCCTTCTCCTTCTTGGTCTTCTCCCACTGGGCCCAGGTGTAGACCTGCTCGCCGAAGTACTGCGTGGCGCACTGGTAACCCCAGTCGCGGAACGCGCCCTCGGTGAACTTCATGATGTTGCCCTTGTGGACGAGCGTGACCGACTTGCGCTTGTTCTTGAGCGCATAGGCGATCGCGCTGTGGATGAGGCGCACGCAGCCAGACCAGCTTACGGGCTTGAGTCCGACGCCCACGCGCACCGTGTTGTCGATGCCCGGGGCGCCGACCATCTTCCAGAATTCCTCCGCCCTCGCGGCGGTGCCGAAGCGGATCTTGTTGAAGTCCTTGGGAAACTCCTTCGCCAGGAAATCGAGGACCTTTTGAGCCTCGGGCGTGCCGGCGGCGAACTCGATGCCGGCGTAAATGTCCTCGGTGTTCTCGCGGAAGATCACCATCTCGACCTTCTCCGGCGCCTTCACCGGGCTGGGCACGCCCGTGAAGTACTGGACCGGGCGCAGGCAGACGTAGAGGTCGAGCATCTGGCGCAGCGCGACATTGAGGGAGCGGATGCCGCCGCCGACCGGCGTGGTGAGCGGGCCCTTGATGCCGACGAGGAATTCCTTGAAGGCCTCGACGGTGTCGTCGGGCAGCCAGTTGTTGAAACGCTTGAAGCTCTCCTCACCGGCGTAGACTTCCATCCACGAGATCTTGCGCTTCCCGCCATAGGCCTTGGCCACCGCGGCGTCGAACACGCGCTCGGAGGCCGCCCAGATGTCGGGGCCGGTGCCATCGCCGCGGATGAATGGGACGATGGGCTGGTCGGGGACCTGGAGCTTGCCGCTGCTGATGGTGATTTTGCCGCCGGCGGGAACGGTGCACGTGGTGTAGGCCATGAAACGATCGTCGGGTCTGGAGTGTTTGCTTGCGCGCCCGAGGTCACGCCGGGAGACCGGCGAAGGCGCAGGCTCGCCAAAGGGCCGCGAGCGTAACGCCACGGCAGGCCCCGGCAAGAGCGGGTTTCGCGATCACTCAGCGCGTCGGCGAGTAATCCGTCGCCACGAGGAAGGTCGACTTCACGCCGCCCGGCGCGGTCAGCGATCCGCCGGCATCCTTCTCGGAGGCCTCCCGAGCGGCCTTCCATTTCGGGTCCTGGCCGAAGGCGCCGAAGGAGGCCTTGGCGGCGTCGGTGGAGGCGTGAGTCAGGAGATACACGAGGCGGTTGTCGGCGCCTGCTTCGCCGGCCTGGGGGGTCCAGTAGGCCCAGTTGTGCATCCCGTGCTTGGCGAAGAGTCTGACCGTGTGATTGCGGAAGCGCGCGTTGAGACGATCGAGGTTGCCGGGTGAGGCGGTGTAATCGCGGAACTCGAACACGCGGCGCTCCTTCGACACGCCGGTCTTCACCGCGGGGGAGTAGTCGGTCGTGCCGAGGAAAAAGTTTTCCGCCTTCGTCACCAGGGGACCGTTCGCCTCGGATGCCTTGTGCGCCGCCTGCCAGTCGGGATCCGCCATGAACGCCTTCCAGGACGCCTCGCGCGCCTCGCGGCTCGGGTAGGACAGCAGGAAGAAAAGGCGCGTGTCGCTGCCGTTCTGGAGCGGCACCCAGTACCCGACACTCTTGATCCCGTGCTTCTCGAACAGGCGCAGCGTGTGGTTGCGGAAGCGCTGGTGCAGGTCGTCGAGCCTGCCGGGGGCGGTGTGGTAGATGCGCAGCTCATAGCAGCGCGTATCCGCGGCGCCGGCTTCGGTGACGGTGAACCCGCACAGCGCAAGCGCGGCGGTGAGAATGAGGAGGGCGCGGAGCATCATGGCTTGGTCGATGGCTGGAGGCGCTAGAACACGGGATCCCGGGCCGTCCGGTCAAAGCAAAAGGAGGGGGCTGTTCTGCCGCGTTGGCAGGCGCTCGGGATCCGCGCATACTCGCGCCAGTGGATTCCCCCGATGAGGTGATGGGCCTGGTGGCGGGCAGCCGTTCGCTGCCGCTGATCTTCGCCCGCGAAGCGCGCGCCGCCGGCGTGAAGCGCATCGTGGCAGTCGCTGCGGAAGGGGAGACCGACCGCGAGATCGAGCAACTGGCCGACGAGGTGGTTTGGTTGCGTGTCGGTCAGCTCGGCAAGATGATCAAGGCCTTCACCGACCGCGGCATCAAACGCTGCGTCATGCTGGGCCTCATCCAGCCGCGCAACCTGTTCGACGTGCGCCCGGACCTTCGTGGCATCACGGTCCTCATGCGCCTCAAGGAGAAGAACGCGCACACCATCTTCGGCGCCATCGCCGACGAATTGCAGAAGGACGGTGTCGAGCTGGTCTCGGCGGTCCCCTGGCTGACCTCGATCATGCCGGGCCCCACGTACCAGGTCGGACCCCGCGCCAGCGCGCAGCAGCTCGAGGACGTGCGGTACGGCTATCGCATGGCGAAGGAGGTGTCGCGGCTCGAGATCGGCCAGTGCGTGGTGGTGAAGAAGGGCACAGTGCTGGCCGTGGAAGGGTTCGAAGGCACGGACAAATGCCTGACGCGCGGGGGGGAACTGGCCACCCGCGAAGGCGGCGCGGTGGCGGTGAAAGTGGCGAAGAAGAACCACGACATCCGCTTCGACATCCCGTGCATTGGCCCGACCACCCTGGAGATCTGCGCCGCGCACGGGATCGCGGTGATCGCGGTGGAAGCCGGGATGACGCTGTTGTTGGAGAAGGAGGAGATGGAACGGCTGGCGTCGCAGTTGCGCGTCACCGTGGTGGCGACGGACGGGAACTGACGAATGCCGCCCCGCGGGCCGCGCGGGACCACCTTCGAGGCGTTCGGGAGGTGCGGATTCAATCGAGCGAACGCATGTCGGAGAATGCACCAGGGGGCCTCGGAGGACAGCCCCTGCCGCGTCGCGCCCGCTGGCCACGCGGGAGCTGGCTCGGGGTGGCGCTCGCGGCGCTGGCCGTCGCACTCGTGTTGTTTCGCGATCGCGGGGTCACCTTCGCTGGGCGCCCACAGGGGTATTGGTTCCCGCGGATCGTGTGGGGAGGGGATTCCGGTGAGTTGGACACACTGCGTCTGGAGCAGTTGCGATCGGGCGGCGCAAAAACATTGCCGGTCCTTCTCGAAGCGGCGCAGTCGCGGGACACCGTTCTCACAACGAAGTACATGGCGGCGCATGGAAGCCTGCCGCCCTGGCTGGGGCGACTACTGCCGCGGTGGCGGGACGATGTGCGGGTGCATGACGAAGCGCGGCGAATCCTGTCCGGACTGGTGGCGGAGCGACCTGCCGCCGAAGCTTTTCTGGCACGCTTCGAAGAGTGGCCGGAATACTTCAAGCAGGTCTGGCTTCACCGCCCGACTCCGGAGTTCGGAGCTGAGTTTTTCCGGGCGCACGAATGGCCGCACCGTGCGACCACCAACCACCAGGACGCCGCCCGGTGGATCGAACGCGCCCTGCGACACGACCTCACCGCCGCGGAGCGCGAGGGGGTTCTGGCACGTGCCCTGGAGTGTCCGGATGCGGCCTGGGATACCGGGGTCACCGCCCGCGACGTGCTGATTCACCTGGCGCGCAGGGGCACCAACTCGGCGTGGGCGGCTCCCTGGATGGAGCATTGGTTGAACAGCTCCCACCGGTCACTGCGCGCCTGCGGGCGGATCGCGCTGGCGGCGATGGCGCCGGAGAAGCATCCGCTCGTCCCCGCTCTGCGTGCGTCGCACGGATTGATGACCTTCGGGGAATGGGGGGTCACGCTGGACCCCTCGGTTGTCCACGCGACTCTCACGACGCTGCCCTGGGTCGCGTGGGCGGAGGAGCTGGCGGAGGATCTCGATCTTCGCGTGATCGGACCGTCGCCCGCTCGAGCACCGGAAGGCTCCCACACCGAGACCTCGCTGCTGGTCTATTTTTACGAATCTCTCGGCACGAACATGGGCCCGCGATCGACGACGTCCCTTCCGCGCCTGATGGCACGGGCGCTGGACGGGAACGCTCCGTCGGAGGCTCGAGCGGTGGCGCGGATCCTGGCCGGGCAGAGATATTCTGCGCTCCCCACGCTACACGAGTGGTCCCAAGCGCTGTCCAACCCAGTCACGGCGGCCCCCCTGGTGCTTCTGCTGGCCTCCCTCGGACCCGCAGCGCGCGCTGCGGAACCCGAACTTCACCGGGTGGCCACTGGGGAGTGGCCCTTGAAGCTACCGCCCCACGATCGGCCGGGGTTCCAATTGCCGCCCGGGCTGATGAAGCGCCACGGACTCCCGCCCAAGGACGGCGACGTCGACGATCGTCTCATCTCGCCGCGTGAGGCCTTCGATCTTCGGCTGTCGCATGTCTGGCCGCGCGGACTTGGCGAGGGCTCGTTGCAGAGCCGGACGTTGCCGGAGCTGGCGCAGGAGGCGCTGCGACGGGTGAGGGGCGAAGCGCTTGCGGATGGGATGGCGGCGCCGCCGCCGTAGAGGCCGTCTTTCGAACGGGGAAGTGCGGCGCCACAGGGACGTGGCGCCCCACCAAAGATGGCCGCCCTACCGTTGCGCGAGCGCCACGAACCGCTGGTAGGCGGCGTCCCACGCCGCGGCGTCGCGCGGCTCGAAGGTCTTCACCGTGAACGAATCGCGCACCACCCCGCGCATCTCCGCCAGGCCGTGCAGGATTCCCATGGCCTGCGCCTGCACGAGCACGTTACCCGCGGCGGTGGCTTCCACCGGTCCTGCGAGGACCGGCACCTGGAGGGCATTCGCGGCGCACTGATTGAGGAAGTCGTTCCGGCTGCCGCCACCCACGATGTGCAGGCGTCGGATCGGCGCGCGTGTGAGGCTCTCGATCTGCTCACGTGTGAGGCGGTACAGCAACGCCAGGCTTTCGAAGATGGCGCGCAGCATCGCTCCGGGAGTCTCAGGGACCGGCTGGCCGTGCTCCCGGCAATAGGCCTCGATCCGAGCCGGCATGGCGTCGGGCGCAAGGAACACCGGATCCGCCGGGTGGATGAGCGACACAAACGGCGGTGCGGCTTCGGCGAGTTGCACCAGCGCGGCGTAGTCGAAGTCGCGCCCTTCCGCGGCCCACGCGCGGCGGCACTCCTGCACCAGCCAGAGTCCGCTGATGTTCTTGAGCAACCGCACCGTGTCGCCGAAGCCGATCTCGTTGGTGAAGTTCAATTCACGCGCGGCATCGGTGACGATGGGCTGCGACAGTTCGACCCCCATGAGCGACCAGGTGCCCGAACTGAGGTAGGCCCAGCCCTCACCATCGGCGGGCACACCGACCACCGCCGCGCCGGTGTCGTGCGAACACGTCGCCACCACTTCCATGGCAGCGAGTCCGGATTCGTTGCAAAGCTCGGCCCGCAACGGACCCAACCTGGTACCCGCCGGCACGATCTCGGGCAACAAACGCCGCGGAATGCCGAGCCGCTGACAGAGAGCATCGGACCACGCGCGAGTGCGCGGGTTGTAGAGCATGCTCGTGCTGGCGAGCGTCACTTCGGCGGCAACCACCCCGGAGAGGAAATGGTTGAAGCCGTCGCCGACCAGCAGGAGCTGCGCGGCGTCGCGCAGGCGTTCGGGCGCTTCCGCAGCGAGCTGGTAAAGCGTGTTGAGCGGCATGAACTGGATCCCGCTTTCGTTGAAGATCTCGGGCCAGGGCACACGCGCGTGCGCGTTTGCCACGCCCCGCGCCGTGCGCGCATCCCGGTAATGAAACGTCGGACCGAGCACCGAACCATCGGCGCGCACGAGGAGGTAGTCCACGCCCCAGGAATCCGTGCTGATGGAGACCGCGCGCACCCCGTCCTTCGCCGCCTGGCGCAGCCCGGTGCGGACCTCGGCGAAGAGGCGGTCGATGTCCCAAAACAGCTGATCGCCCTGGCGCACGGCGCCATTGGGGAAGCGATGGAGTTCCTTGAGGGAGAGCAGTCCGCCGTGGAGCGTGCCGAGCATGAGCCGGCCGCTTTCGGCGCCGAGGTCGAAGGCGAGGTGCTGGGAGGACATGGACAACGGAAGGGCGGGCGACGGAGCCGTCAGGACGCGCCCAGCTTCAATTGCTGCTGGCGATAGGCTTCATCGGCCCGACCGGCGATGCGTTCGACATGCTGGGGAGTCAGGAATGTCGGTCCGCCCATGGCGGCGGCGCCCTGGAAAATCGCGGCGGCTTTCACGGCCATGAGCGTGGCTGCGAGGACGGAGGCGGGTTGGGCGCCGAGCGCGATGAGCCCGTGGTTCTGCAGCAGGATCAGGCGCGGCACCCCGCCCTGTTTGTCGATGAACGCGCGCGTGCGGTCGCGGATCTCGCGCGCGAGCGGCAGGCCGGGATCCGTGTACGGCACGAAGACCGCGGCGGCGCCGCAAATCACGATCTCGTCGGGGAACATGCGGCGCTCGGAGAAATCGCGGGCGCGCGGCGAGCAAAGGATCTGATTGACGGTAAGCGGGTGGGTGTGGCCGACGAAGCGCACGCCCTCGAGCGTCAACAGCCAGGCGTGGAAGACGCTCTCGATGCTCGGCTTGCGTGCGGAGGACTCGACCCGTGCCGCCATGAGAGCGTCGTTGACCTGGGAGTCGTTCAATTGCTTCTGGTCGAGCAACGCAAGCATGGGCGCCACGTGGCAGGCGGTGAGATCGCCGGCGGTGAGCGTAGCCAGACAAGCGCCACTGGCCTTCACCACGAACTGGCCGTCCGCCAGCCGGGCCGAGGTGTTGCCCTCGCCGAGGATGGCGAGTTGGCGGTCCTCACGACCGAGGTCGTGCGACAGGCCGACCAGTTCTTCCAGGGTGCGGTGCACGCGTGGATTCAACGGCGCGCGAGGCCGGACGCAAGCGCCGTCGCGCCCGGGGTTCGAAGAAAGCTGCGGACGCCGGGGCCGGCCGCCGCTACGCTCTCGCGGGCGTCCGGACTGACCCGGCGCCGCCGCCAACCTCCTCCCTCTACGCGCCACGTCGATGATCCTGGTGACCGGCGAAGCTCTGATCGACATGCTGCCCGGAACGCTGGACGGAACCCCCGTCCTGAAGCCGACGCCGGGCGGATCGCCGTTCAACGTCGCGCTGGCGCTCGGGCGGTTGGGCGTGCGCGTGCGGTTTCTGTGTCCGTTTTCGGACGATGCCTTCGGACAGCGGCTCGCAGCCACCCTGGAGGCCAGCGGCGTCGACCTGTCCGTTGCGCCGCGTACCCGGGCGTTGTCGACCCTCGGATTCGTGGATCTCGATCCGGCGACGCGCGCGGCGCGCTATGCCTTCTACACCGAGAACACGGCCGGATGCGGCCTGCGGCGTGAGGACCTGCCGCTGCCGTTGCCGGACGAAGTGACGGCCCTCCACGTGGGTTCGTTCTCGCTGGCCGTGGAGCCCTTCGGCACGGCCGTGGAAGCCCTCGTGTCGAAGCACGCGGGCGATCGCGTGGTGGCATTCGACCCGAACGTAAGACCGTTTCTCGTCCCGGACCGCGAGCGGTTTCTGATGCGATACCGGCGTCTGCTGGGGCGGGCGGATCTCGTGAAGATGAGCCTCGAGGATTTCGAATGGCTGCACCCGGGCGGTTCGCTGGAATCGGCGGTGCGCACCTGCCACGACGCGGGTGTGGGGCTGGTCGTCGTGACCCGCGGCGCCGAAGGCGCCACCGCCTACGCCGCGGGCCTCGCGGTCGCGGTGCCGCCGGTGCCGGTGACCCTGGTGGACACCGTGGGTGCGGGCGACACGTTCCAGGCGGCGATGCTGGCCTGGCTGACGGGGCAGCAGCGCCTCGACCGACGCGGCGTGCGCGAGTGGAGCGAGCAGGACCTGCGCGCCATGCTCGGCTTCGCCGCGCAGGCGGCGGCCGTCACGTGCTCCCGCGCCGGTTGCAACCCGCCCACCCGCCGCGAACTCGAGGGCTAGCCCGGCCCGCTCGCTGCGTCCATGGTGTCCATCGGGTCCATCACGTCCATGGACCCCATGGACATTATGGACTCCATGGACTGCGGGAGAGCATTTGCTGCGCCGCGCGCAGGACCGCGGCCGGCGTGATCCGCGCCAGGCACTCGGCAACGCCGGTGCGGGCGCAGACGGGATCCGGCTGCGGACGATCCACGCAGCGGCAGGGTTCGGTGAGCGCCTGATGCGCGGGGCCGCGAGGCGCCCATTCGCGCAGACCGGCGTACTCCCGGAACAACGAGACCGTGGGAAGCCCGAACGCCATGGCCAGATGCGTCACCCCGGAGTCGGTGCCGACATGCAGGCGACACGCCGCCACCAGCGCGGCCAGTTGCGGGATGCGCAGTGTTTCGTCGATGACCCGCAGGCGCGCATCGTCGACCGCGCTCGCGAGTTCCGCGAGGCGAGCGCGTTCGCGCGGCACGGCGCTCCCCGTGGCGAGCAGCGCGGGAATCCCCGAGGCCAACGCGGCGCGACAAAAGCCGGTCCAGGATTCGATCGGCCACTCTTTCGTGGCGGAGCTGGCATTGACCGAGAGATGCACGGCGCCGGCGGGCACCCGCGCCGCCGCCCACGCACGCCACTCCTGCGGCACCTGTAGGTCGAAGCGCGCAGGCTCCAGCTGGTAACCTACCGCCGCCAGCATCGCGCGGCGCTGCTCGTAAACGGGAAGTTCGCGCGAGGGCGCTGGAAGCAAGGTGCCCGCGAGCCAGCGCCGCCAGCGCCCGCGCCGGACGGGCGTGCGCGTGAGGCGACGGGGGATCCCCGCGAACGCCGCCGCGAAAAGGGTGCGGTCGGCGCCGCTGAAATTCACCGCCAGATCGAACCGCTCACGCCACAGCGCATGCTGAAGCCCCCAATGCCGCCACCACGGCGGACTCGGATTTCCCAGCGGGTACACCCAGACGCGATCGAGGCCACCCACGAGCTCGAGCACCTGCGCGCCGACCGCCGTGGTCAGGACCTCGAGCCGCGCTCCGGCGTGGTGCCGCCGCAGCTCCTGCAACGCCGGCACCAGATGCAGGGTGTCCCCCAGAAACCCGAGATCCACCACCAGCACGCGTGCGGCCCTGGGCGGCAGGACCGGAGAGGGATCCACGGGCGCAAACACGCGGCAGGTCTAGTCGATGCCGCCCGGACGGCGAAGCAAAAGCTGGGGACGGGAGTTTTGCACTGACCCGCGAGACGCCGTGGGTAAGCTTCGGCCGCGGACCGCGAGCGACTTCATGAGCGAACTCCCCATCTCGGTGTGCCTGGTCTCAGGCGCAGAAGTGTCCCGCATCGGACGCTGCCTCGACAGCGTGGCCGGCTGGACCCGCGAGCTGGTGGTGGTGCTGAACGCGGACGTGCACGACGGAACCGAGGAACTGGTGACGTCCCGCGGCGGCCGCGTTCACCGGCACCCCTGGGGCGGCTTCCGCGAGCAGAAGAATCTGGTTCTCGGCTATGCCACCCAGCCGTGGATCCTTTCCCTCGACGCCGATGAGGTGGTCTCGACCGAGTTGCGCCGTCAGATCGAAGCCCTGGTGGGTCGAACGCCGACCGCGGTCGCGCCCGCCGGCGCGCGGTTCCCTCGGCTGACTTGGTTCATGGGCCGTTGGATCCGCCATGGCGACTGGTACCCCGATCACGTGTTGCGCCTCTTCCGTCGCGAGGCAGGCCGCTGGGCGGGAAGTCCCGAGCACACGTGTGTCGAGGTGAACGGCGCCGTGACCACGCTCACCGGCGACCTCCTCCACTTCTCCAATCCGTCAGTGAACGGCTACGTGCAGAAAATCCCGTACTACGCGGATCTCTATCTCCAACGCCAACTGGCGGAGGGCACTCCCTGGCGACCGCTCGCGGTGGTCTCCCGCGCGGCTTGGCGTTTCGTGCGCGCCTACGCCCTCAAGCGCGGCTTTCTCGACGGGTATCCGGGTTTCTTCCTCGCAGTTTCCACGGCTTACGCGGCACTGGTGCGTCACTCGAAACTCTACGAGCACCTCCACCAACGGACGCCTCCGACGGACGGCACCGACCGATGATTCCTCCACGCCCGGCATGCGACTGAGCCTGGTCATCAATACGTTCAACCAACCGGAATACCTCGCGCGCGTGCTGGCGGCCGTGTCGCGCCAGACCCGGCGTCCGGACGAAGTTGTGCTGGCCGACGACGGCAGCGGACCGGAGACCCGCGCGGTGTTCGACGGATGGAATGCCACGGCTGGCATCGCCACCTTCCATGCCTGGCAGGAGCAGGCGGGGTTCCGCCGGTCGCGCATCCTGAACCTGGCCATCGCCGCGTGCACCGGCGAACACCTGGTCTTCCTCGACGGCGACACTGTCCCGCACCCGCGGTTCGTCGCGGATCACCTCGAGTTGGCGACCCGGCACCGCGGCTGTTTTGTGCAGGGCCATCGGGCCTTGGTCGAACAGCGGGCAGCGACGTGGTTCGGATGCGGCGACGTCTCGCGGGAGCGCTGGCGCGCGCTGGTGACCGGACAATTGTCAGGTTGGAAGCACGCCTTCCGCTGGCCCTGGCCAATGGTCCGGGAACGGGCCGACCTGCATGGCATCCGCGGCTGCAATCTCGCCATCCGTCGCGCCGACCTCGTGCAGGTCAACGGCTACAATGAGGCGTTCGTGGGCTGGGGCCGCGAGGACTCCGAACTGGCGGTGCGCCTGATGAACGCGGGGATCCGGCGCCTCGACGTCCGTGGCCGGGCACCGTGCTTCCACCTCTGGCATCCGCCGGCTAGCCGCGCCCAACTCGGCGACAACGATCGAATCCTCGCCGACAGCCAAGCCCGGCGCCTGTCCCGATGCGAGCGCGGCCTCGCCATGCACCTTTCGGGATCGGTACAATGAAACGCGCTGAACTCCACGCCCGCGCGGGGAAGAAGCGGCACCGAGCAGGCGCGCCCGCCCGCCTGCCTCAGGCGAGGTCGTTCGTCCCGCGGCGACGCCCGTGGAGGATGGCCCAGAGCGCCGTGGCGCCGAGCAACAACAGGGGCGATCCCTCGTCGGGAATCCGGCCGCTGGGCGGCCCGGATGGGCCCCCGGGAATGGTGGTCTTGGCGCCCACGGTTCCGTAGACGGCAATGGACTGCAGTAAGGCGAGGGGCGCCCCAGCGGTGCGGTCAGTCCGGATCGTCCGATTCTCGAGGACCAGAGAGTCGAAGGTGCTGTTCCATCCGCCCACTTCGTAGGTTCCCCAGCGCTCCGCGGTCTTCACGAGAATGATGACCGGGCTGAGCTCCCAGAGCTTGCTGTCCCACTTCACGTCGATACGCAGGCTATCCGCACTGAATGTCGTCTCGAACGCCGCGACGTTCACGCCCTCCTCGAAATTCGGAGAAGTGCCCGGGCGGTCGATGGCGCGATAGACCAGCGACGCCCCCTGCACCACCGAAGGATTATCAAAGGCCGTCACCGTCAAAACGAGGTGCCGGGTGGTGTTATCGTTGACGTTGTAGGGAACGGCATTCGCCGCGGTGATTCCCGCGGCGAGCGTGAGGAGCGCGCCCGCGAGGCAACGGATCTGGTTCTGATTCGACATAGATGATCGGTCACGAGACGCGGCCCAGCAGCTTCCCCGGCCTCCCCCACTGCGCCGGATAAGCGGATTACTTACTGCACATTCAGCTAAGCAAACTCGCGACACCCCTTGATAGCCCATCGGCAAGATCGGGCAAAGGGGGAAATTGGAATCCCTCAGGCAGACCCCTATCCTCCACGCCCGATGCGCAAGGTCACGGTACCGCTGGGAGCACGCACCTATCCGGTGATGGTGGGACAGGGACTGATCCCGTCCCTGGGCCAGCATTGTCGCCGGCTGAAGGTGGCGTCGCGATGCGCCGTGCTGGCGGACACCACGGTGGCGAACCTGTTCGGGGGAATAGCCATCGAGAGTCTGCGGGAGTCGGGATTCGAGCCCGCCCTGGTCACCTTCCCTGCCGGGGAAGCCTCGAAGTCGCTGCGAGTGGTGGAGCGTTGTTACGATGCCCTGGCCCGGCACCGCCTCGAGCGGAAGTCGCTGGTGATTGCCCTGGGCGGCGGCGTCACGGGGGACCTTGCGGGATTCGTGGCGTCGACCTATCTGCGCGGTGTTTCCTTCGTGCAGGTACCCACCACGCTCCTGGCGCAGGTCGACAGCTCGGTGGGCGGCAAAGTCGGAGTGAACCTGCCGGCCGGCAAAAACCTGGTCGGGTCATTCCTGCAGCCAAAGTTGGTGCTCTGCGATCTCTCCGCGTTCGACACGCTGCCCGAACGCGAGTTCCGCGCCGGCCTCGCCGAGGTCATCAAGTACGGCATCATCCGCGATCCCGCCCTTTTCCGCCGGCTCGAGCGCGACTGGGACCTCGTGATGGCCCGAGAGCCCCGCTTGATGGAGGCCATCGTGGCCCGTTGCTGCCAGATCAAAGCGGACGTGGTGGCGGCGGATGAGACGGAGAGCGGAGAGCGCGCGATTCTCAACTTCGGACACACCCTCGGGCACGGCCTCGAAGCCATCACGCGCTACGGGCAATACCTGCATGGCGAGGCCATTTCGATCGGGCAGGTGGCTGCGGCGATGCTCTCCGAAAAGCTGACCGGCCTGCCGTCGGCGGTGGTCGCGCGCATCCGTGCCTTGTTCTCGCGAGCAGGGTTGCCGGTTTCCATCCGACTCACCCCGGCGCAGCGCGTGCGGCTCTTCGCGGCCATGCGGCTGGACAAAAAAGTCAGCGGGGGTGAAGTGAAATTCGTGCTCGCCGAGGGTTTGGGGAGGGTTTCCTGGGGGCAGTCCGTTCCCGACGCTGAAATCCATGCCATGCTGGACGCCCTGCGCTGACACCCGGGCACCCTAGCGCCATTCGTGCTTCGGGTACTTGCGCTGCAGCTCCGACTTGAGGCGCGGATAGTGTTCCTTCCAGAAGCTGGCCAAGTCCTGGGTCACCTGCACCGGACGCATGCTGGGCGCGAGGATCTGGAGCGTCACCGGGACGCGCCCGAGGGCGATGCGCGGGGTTTGTTGCACGCCGTACAACTCCTGGATGCGTAGCGCGACGAACGGCGGCAGGTCGGCCGAGTAGGTAATCTTTGGCCGGCGGCCGTTGGAGAGTTCGAGGCGCTCCGGCGCATGCTGGTCGAGCAGCGCGAGCTGCCGGGGATTCAGCCACCCGCGCACCGCCTGCTGCACCGGCTTGTCCTTGATGTCCTTGTAGCCGAATGCGCCGTGGCAGAGGGAGGCGATCAGCTCGTGGCGATCCGGCACCAGCAGCGGCGGCAATTCCAGGTCGGGACACCAGCGGGCCAGGCAGTTGAGCCGCAGGATCCACTGCTCCACGCCGTGGTCCCATTCGGTAAGCGTGAGGCGCCCGGCGATGACCTCCTCGGCCAGCAGCCGCGCTGCGGCGTCGGCGGGCGGTGGCTCGACGCGCCGGGTCTCCAGAGTAAGTCCCCGAAAGGTGAGCTGCTCCTCAGCCTGAACACGGCGCATCGTAGCGTCGTAGAAGACGCGGAGCTGTCGGCCCATGTCCGCGGGGAACAACTCGTTCAACCAGGCGGCATCGATCGCTGTGGCCAGGGACAGCAGCATGCTCACGTCGCCTCCGCGGCCGCTGACCTCGCGCACTTCGGCCACGACGAAGACCGGGCTGTCCTGCACCACGCTCTCCCGCGCCAGCAGCCCGCGGCGTCCATGCACGAGTTCGCAACGCAAGGTGCCCTGATCGAGGCGGCGCCCGACGTGATCCGAAAAGGCCAGAAGGATACAACGGCGCAACTGGGTCTCGTCGGGCTCGCGCGGCGTCACCTCGAGGCCCTCCCGTTCCGCGAGATCGAGGAACGATCGCAGCAACGGCGCAACCTGCCGCGCCGTGACGGCGTGGATGCCAACCCGTTTGCAGGCGTCGAGGCGGAAGTCCTCCCGGGCCGCGTAATCCCACGCGCGCATGAGGTGAAAAAAGTCCGACGGTGCGCGATCGCCGAGGCGATCCTCCCGCGTGCGCGCCGTGTCGCGGTCCACGTGCCGCAAGAGGAGGTCCCGGCCCTGGGTCAGCGCGGCAATGAGCGCAGCGTGGTAAACGCATCCGCGTTCCTGCGCCGCCAGCAGCAGCCGCGCGTACCTCGGATGTACCGGAAAGGCGAGCATCCGCCGGCCCAGGTCGGTGATGCGCGACGGGACCGCCGGGGATCCGTCCGCAGCCGCCTCGCGCTCCAACGCCCCGAGGTCCAGCAGCAGGGATTCGGCGTGGTCCAGAGCGCGCGGATCCGGCGCCTCGAGCCAGCGAAATGTGGCCAGGTCCGCAACCCCCGCCGACTTCAGCGTCAGCACCACTTCCGAGAGTTCGAGGCGCTTTACTTCCGGAAGTTCCTGCGCGGGCCGGTGCGCGTGTTCGTCCAGGGACCAGAGGCGCAGGCAGGTGCCCGGCGCGGTGCGGCCGGCACGGCCGGCGCGCTGGTCGGCCGCGGCCCGGCTGATCCTCTCCACCAGGAGGGTGTTGATGCCGCGCCAGGGATCGTGCCGCGCGATGCGGGCGAGCCCGGAGTCGATCACCGTGCGAATGCCGTCGATGGTCAGCGAGGTCTCCGCCACGTTGGTGGCCACCACGATCTTGGGGCGGTCCTGGTCGAGAACGGCGGCGTCCTGATCCTGCGGAGGCAGTTCGCCGTGCAGCGGCAACAGGGCGCGGCCGCGCGCCTCGGAGCATCCGCGAAACGCCTCCAGCGTGCGCTGAATCTCGAAGGCGCCCGGCATGAAAACCAGCGTGTCTCCGGGATCGCCACGCCGCGCCTGCGCCACCCACGCGTCGACTGCCTGCTCCCAAACGGGGCGCGGATCGGAATACGCCGGGCGCGCGGCGTACTCGATCTCCACCGGGAACATGCGGCCCTCGGCCTTCACCACGCTGCACGGCTGCAGATAGTTCTGCAGGGGCTGCAGGTCGAGCGTCGCCGACATGACCACGATGAGGAGATCGGGCCGGGTCCCCTCCTGCACTTCGAGTGCCCGCGCGAGTGTGATGTCGCCGTGCAGGTGTCGCTCGTGGAACTCGTCGAACAGCAGGGCGCTCACGCCGTCCAGCGACGGGTTCTGCAGCATCTGGCGGAGAAGAATGCCCTCGGTGACGAAGCGGATGCGGGTGGCGGGTGAGGTGACGTTCTCGAAGCGGATCTGGTAGCCGACCTCGCCGCCGAGCCGGGTTCCGCGTTCCTCCGCCACGCGCCGGGCCAGCATGCGCGTGGCGAGACGGCGCGGCTGCAGCACCACCGCTTCCCGGTCGCCCAGCACCCCGTGGCGCAACAGCATCTGCGGCACCTGGGTGGACTTGCCCGAGCCGGTCGGGGCGCTCAGCACGACGCGGCGCGTGCGCGCCAGTTGCGCGATCAGTTCCGCTTCGATGTCGTGGATGGGTAAGGGCGGCATGGCCAGGGCGCTGACGTTGGGCGCGCAGCGTCGCGGGAAACGCGCGCGACGCCAAGATGGGATGGGACGACGTTTCGAGCGTTGACAGAAGGCGTCGCGCAACCGCTTCTAACGGCGGTTCCGCGGGCGGCCCCGCCCGCCGCGAACCTTGGAACCGGAGTCCGTCCCCCCATGAAGTTGCGCCAACCCGCCAACCCCGCGTTTACGCTGATCGAACTGCTCGTGGTGATCGCCATCATCGCGATCCTGGCCGGCATGCTGCTGCCAGCCCTCTCCAAGGCGAAGGAACGCGCCAAACGTGTCTCTTGCATGAACAACCTCAAGCAGGTGGGCCTGGCGTGCTTCCTGTATTCGGAGGATCAAAAGGACGGCGCGTTCACGGGGGTCACCAACTACCTCGACGACGACGTCAACTGGATCTACCCGCAGTATCTCCCGTCATACCAATCCCTGATCTGCCCGAGCACGCGGAACTACATCCGCACCAACACGCAGACCATCGTGACGCGCACCAGCACGCGCACCCTCCTCATCGACCTCGCCGACTTCGCGCGCAACCGCGACACCGCGGGGTTCTCCTATGAGATCTACGGGTATATGGGGGCAATCACGGCCGATCCGAATCACCCGCGCTCGGTGAAGAAGACCCAGAACTCGGTCAACAGCTACGTCCACCAATACACGACCTTCGGCCTGAGGGGCACGTCACCAGGACCCTCCGGGATCTGGCTGTTCGTCGACGGCGACGACGGCGCGGTCTACCGCGAAGACGGCCTGTTCAAGCAGCGCGGCGTGAATGACTACCCGGATCCGTGGGACAACCACGGGATCGACGGTGCCAACGCCTTGTTCTGCGACAGTTCGGTGCGCTGGGTGCCACGTCAGAAGTACGTGTTTACCTTCGAGCAGTCCCAGGACATCGGGCGCTCGGATTAGGCCGGCAGGTGGGGCGAGGCGTGGGATTGGGTCACCGCAGCCTTCCTCCACACCCGCGGCGGCGCCGGGACGTGGCGCCCCACCTTGCATGCTCCCTTCACGGCAGGTGGGGCGAGGCGTCCCTGCCAAGCCGCTTTGTCTCGGTGAACCTATCCTTTTCGCCACACCTGCTGCGCCACGAGACGTGGCGCCCTACCTTCCCCCGCGGCGCCACCGGGACGTGGCGCCCCACCTCCCTGTCAGCTCAGGCCTCGACCGTTTCGCCGGGACCGGGGTCCGCCACGCGAATCTTCGGATAGCGCGAGCGGATCGCTTCGCGGAACCAGGCCCGCGCGTCGTTCTCGCCATGGCCAAGGACGACGACCTTCGGCGAAACCCGCCCCACGAAGTCCAGGAGTTCGTCGCGGTTGGCGTGCGCCGTGAGATCGAACTCCCGCAGGTCGCAACGCCGGGTCAGGATGCGGTCAAGACCGCCGAACTCCACCTTCCCCCCAGGC